>NZ_JBEXPT010000031.1:0-56358 GCF_040612195.1 Streptomyces sp. NPDC006450
AAGGAACCTCATCCACCGAAATGGACGGGGTATCAACTTTTGGCGTTGATTTTTGGCACGCTGTTGAGTTCTCAAGGAACGGACGCTTCCTTTGTACTCACCCTCTCGGGCTTTCCTCCGGGCTTTCGTTCTCGCGTTTCCGACTCTATCAGAGTCAGTCTCGCTTGTTTTCCGCCTTCCAGTTCTTCGCTTTCGCGTTTCCCTTTCCGGCGAGTCCGACTCTATCAGAAGATTTCCACCGGATTTCCCGGCTTCAGTTTCCTGAATGAAGAGTTGGTTGTGCCCGCTTGGAATTCAATTCCTGGGGCGAGAGAGACTCTAAACCATCACTGCCGAACTTGTCCAGTTCGAGGCAACCGTTCGAATCTACCTCCCCGCAGCCGTCGTGTCAACGGTGTTTGCGGGACGACGAGGAGACTAGCAGCTCAGCACGGCCCTACGCACATCAGGCCGCGGTGGGGAGCGTCGCCGTCCGGTCGGCCTGCTCCACGTCGCCCGTGTCGCCGGCTCGGGCCGCGCGGCCGCCCAGGACGTAGACGTAGAGCAGGAAGGCCGCCTCGGCGGCCACGCCGATGCCGATGCGGGCCCATGTGGGCAGGCCGGAGGGAGTGACGAAGCCTTCGATCAGGCCGGAGAGGAAGAGGACCGCAGCCAGGCCGACGGCCATGCCGAGGGCGGCGCGGCCCTGTTCGGCCAGGGCCACGCGGCGGGTTCGGGGGCCGGGGTCGATGACCGTCCAGCCCAGGCGCAGGCCCGTACCGGCGGCCACGAAGACGGCGGTCAGTTCGAGCAGGCCGTGCGGGAGGATCAGGCCGAGGAAGACGTCGAGGCGGTCGGCCGAGGACATCAGGCCGATGCCGACGCCCAGGTTGAGCATGTTCTGCCACAGGATGTACAGGACCGGCAGGCCCAGGAAGCCGCCCAGGACCAGGCAGATCGCGGCGGCCTGGGCGTTGTTCGTCCAGACCTGGGCCGCGAAGGACGCCGCGGGGTGGCTGGAGTAGTACGTCTCGTACCCGCCGCCCGGCTTCGTCATCGCCTTCAGGTCTTCCGGAGCGCCGATGGCGTTCTGGATCTCCGGGTGGGTGGCTATCCACCAGCCGACGAGCACACCGACGGCGGTGGAGATCAGTGCCGTGGGTATCCACCAGCGGCGGCTGAGGTAGACGGCGGCCGGGAATCCCGAGGTGAAGAAGCGGGCGGCGTCGCGCCAGCCGGACCTGCGGGTGCCCGTCACCGTGGCCCGGGCTCGTGCGACGAGCTGGGTCAGGCGGCCCGTGAGCATCGGGTCGGGGGCACTGGACTGGACGAGGGAGAGGTGGGTGGCCGTGCGCTGGTAGAGCGCGACGAGTTCGTCCGCTTCGGCTCCCGTCAGGCGCCGGCCGCGGCCCAGCAGCTGTTCCAGGCGGGCCCACTCGGCCTGGTGGGCCGCAACGAAGACGTCGAGATCCATGCGGTTGGCGCTCCCCTGCCCCTGGTCCCTCTGGCATTTTCTCCTGCTTGCCTCGTCAGCTTGGCAGACTGGAGGCCGATGGGGCGGGGCAGGTCACGTGAAGGGTGTGCATCGGTGAGCGATCTGGTGACGGGGGACGCGGTCGTCCTGGGGCTGCGGCCGGCGAGACTGCCGAGCCGGGCGCTGGCGATCCTGCTCGACCTGGTCGTGTACGTCGCCGGGTACCTGCTGATCTCCGTAGGGCTGGTCCTGGCCACCGCTTCGATGGACGGGGCGGCCCGGGCGGCCGTGTCGGTCGCCTCCTTCGTCCTCATCATGGTCGGCGTGCCGATCGCGGTGGAGACGCTGAGCCACGGGCGTTCGCTCGGCAAGCTCGCGTGCGGGCTGCGCGTGGTGCGCGACGACGGCGGGCCGATCCGCTTCCGGCACGCGCTGGTGCGCGGGGCCTTCGGTGTCTTCGAACTGCTGCTGACCTTCGGATCCGTGGCCTGCATCGCATCGCTGTTCTCCGAGCGGGGGCGGCGGCTCGGGGACGTGTTCGGCGGGACGCTGGTCGTCCGGGAGCGGGTGCCGGGGGCGCGGGTGATGCCGGTGCCCCCGCCGCCGCCATGGCTGGCCGGGCGGTTCGGCGGGCTCGACCTGTCCGCGGTGCCCGACGGGCTGTGGCTGGCGATCCGGCAGTACCTGACGCGCATGGACCAGCTCGATCCGCAGGTGGGCGCCGCGATGGCGGCCCGGCTCGCGGACGACCTGGTGGCGCGCACGGGGGCTCCGCCGCCGGCCGGGGTGCCCGCCGCCGCGTTCCTGATGGCCGTGGTGCACGAGCGGCAGTCGCGGGACGCCGCGCGGGCCTTCCGGCAGCAGCCCGCTCCCGGGGCGGCTCCGGTTGCGTACGGGCAGCCTTCGCCCGTGGTGATGCCGGCCGTGGCGGCTCCCGCGGTGGTGCCCGTCGCGGCTCCCGCGGCTCCGGTGGCACCCGCGTCCGTACCCGCACCCGTACCTGCGGAGCCGCCGAAGGCGACCGGGTTCGCGCCGCCCGCCTGACTAGTCGGTGAAGGCGGAGGGCGGGGTCTCCAGGTGTTCGAGTTCGATGCCGGGGGCCGAGAGGACCACGTCCCCGGCGATGTGGACCGTGTGGATCTCTCCGGTGTCCAGGGCGGTGACCCGGTACTCGTCGACCAGCAGCGGGCCGCTGTCCGTGGGGTGCTCCGCGCGGTGCAGGAGGGCCCAGGCCTGGTCGGTCGTACGGGCCGCCAGGACGGGGTCGGTCAAGGCGACCAGGCGGACGCGGGTGGCGGGGGCGCCGGGGGTCAGGCGCAGCAGCCGGGCCGTGGCGACGAGGAAGGCCGGGGAGGTGCCGGTGAAGCCGGCGGCCCCGGGGACGTTACCCTCGGTGGCTTCCGCTCCGGCGGGGTCGGTGCGGACCCAGGTGATCCCGTCGATGGCGGCGCCGCGGACCTGCCAGCTGGAGGCGTTGACCTCGAGGCGGATGGGGCGGCCCAGTTCGTCGACGGCCAGGTCGACGGAGCCGCGGTGAGCGCCGTCGGGTGCGGTGAGCTGCGAGACGTAGCGCCAGCCGGAGGGGCCCGGGGCGCAGTGGAAGTGCTCCTCGCCGAGGGGGGTGTGGTCGTGCGGGTCGTGGAGCGAGTAGCGGCCTCGGGGCATGGGCGTCTTCCTGGGTTTCGGGCGGGTACGGGGCAGGCCCCCGGCACGGATGCCGGGGGCCTGACGCGTGGGTGCTGCTGGGTGCCGCGTGGGTGCTGCGGATCCGTGGGGATCAGTAGCGGTAGTGGTCCGGCTTGTACGGGCCGTCCACGTCCACGCCGATGTAGGCGGCCTGCTCCGGGCGCAGGGTGGTCAGGCGGACGCCGAGGGCGTCGAGGTGGAGGCGGGCCACCTTCTCGTCGAGGTGCTTGGGGAGCACGTAGACGTCGGTGGGGTACTCGGCCGGCTTGGTGAAGAGCTCGATCTGGGCCAGGGTCTGGTCCGCGAAGGAGTTCGACATGACGAAGGACGGGTGGCCGGTGGCGTTGCCCAGGTTCAGCAGGCGGCCCTCGGACAGGACGATGAGGACCTTGCCGTCGGGGAACTTCCAGGTGTGGACCTGGGGCTTGACCTCGTCCTTGACGATGCCCTCGATCTTCGCGAGGCCGGCCATGTCGATCTCGTTGTCGAAGTGGCCGATGTTGCCCACGATGGCCTGGTGCTTCATCTTGGCCATGTCGGCGGCCATGATGATGTCCTTGTTGCCGGTGGTCGTGATGAAGATGTCGGCCGTCGCGACGACGTCGTCCAGGGTCGCGACCTGGTAGCCGTCCATCGCCGCCTGCAGAGCGCAGATCGGGTCGATCTCGGTGACGATGACGCGCGCGCCCTGGCCGCGCAGCGACTCGGCGCAGCCCTTGCCGACGTCGCCGTAGCCGAAGACCACGGCGGTCTTGCCGCCGATGAGGACGTCGGTGGCGCGGTTGATGCCGTCGATGAGGGAGTGGCGGCAGCCGTACTTGTTGTCGAACTTCGACTTGGTGACGGCGTCGTTCACGTTGATCGCCGGGAAGAGCAGGGTGCCCTCGGCCATCATCTCGTAGAGGCGGTGGACGCCGGTGGTGGTCTCCTCGGTGACGCCGCGGATCTCGGACGCGAGCTGCGTCCACTTCTGCGGGGCCTCGCCCAGGGTGCGGTTGAGGAGGGTCAGGATGTGGGCGTACTCCTCGGAGTCCGCCGTCGACGGGTCCGGAGCGGCGCCGGCCTTCTCGAACTCGACGCCCTTGTGGACGAGGAGGGTGGCGTCGCCACCGTCGTCGAGGATCATGTTCGGGCCGCCGGTGGGGGTGTTCGGCCAGGTCAGCGCCTGCTCCGTGCACCACCAGTACTCTTCCAGCGTCTCGCCCTTCCAGGCGAAGACGGGGACGCCCTGCGGGTTCTCCGGGGTGCCGTTCGGGCCCACCGCGATGGCGGCGGCCGCGTGGTCCTGGGTGGAGAAGATGTTGCAGGAGGCCCAGCGGACGTCGGCGCCGAGGGCGACGAGGGTCTCGATGAGGACGGCGGTCTGCACGGTCATGTGCAGGGAGCCGGTGACGCGGGCGCCGGCGAGCGGCTGGGTGGCCGCGTACTCCCGGCGGATCGACATCAGGCCGGGCATCTCGTGCTCGGCGAGGGTGATCTCCTTGCGTCCGAAGACGGCGAGGGAGAGGTCCGCGACCTTGAAGTCGGTAAATGCGGCAGTCATGTGGGTGCTGCTCCTCGTGAGGTGGAGAGGTGGGTACGGCTGAGCCGCGCACCGTCGTCCAGACGGCGCACAAGGCACTCAGTCCGTCGGGGGTCCTCTCTCCCCTCGGCCGGTCTCGAAGACCGCCCGACCGCCATCAGCAGCGACGCCTGACACTGATGACGAATCTACACCGATCGGCGGAGCACGGCCCAGGTGACCTGAGGGCAAGTCTGGTGTGGAGTTCGGGGCCTCCGGCGGAAGATTAGGGGCCTTTCGGACTTTTGATCCACCCCTTACCTGCAGGAGGATGCCGGTGGGTCGGGTTGTACGCGCGATCCCGCAGGACAACGCATGTGGCGTGAGGAGATTCCAGTGACCAGTCCGGCAGGCCCTCCCGAAGGCGGGGACGCGAGCGGGCGGAAGCCCGTGAAGATCGTCGCCGTGACCGCGTGCCCCACCGGTATCGCGCACACGTACATGGCCGCGGAGAAGCTGCAGCAGGCCGGCGACCGCCTCGGCGTCTCGATCAAGGTGGAGACCCAGGGTTCGATCGGGGCGGAGAACGTGCTCTCTGACAACGATGTCAGGGAGGCCGACGCCGTCATCGTCGCCGCCGACAAGGAGGTCGACCTCGACCGGTTCGCCGGCAAGCGGGTGCTCTCCACCGGCGTCGCGGACGGCATCCACAAGCCGGAGGAACTGATCCGGCGCGCGCAGGGCGCGCCGGTGCAGGCCGGGACCTCGGCGGCGCCGGGCAGCGGCGGCGGTGGCAAGCAGCGCAGTCAGGCGTACAAGGCGCTGATGAACGGCGTCTCCCACATGATCCCGTTCGTGGTCGTGGGCGGTCTGCTGCTGGCCGTGTCCCTGTCCCTCGGCGGGCACGCGGACGCCCAGGGCGGACTGGTCATTCCCGAGGGGACCTTCTGGTTCTACGTCAACAAGCTCGGCGTGACCGGCTTCTCGCTGATGCTGCCGATCTTCTCCGGCTACATCGCCTACGCGCTGGGCGACCGGCCGGCCCTGGTACCCGGCATGATCGGCGGCTTCCTCGCCGCGGACGCGGTGCACATCTACGGGGCCGAGGCGAACGCCGGCTTCCTGGGCGCCATCGCGACGGGCTTCCTCGCGGGCTATCTGGTCGTGTGGATCAAGAAGGTCAAGGTCCCCAAGGTCATCCAGCCGATCATGCCGATCATCGTGATCCCGATCGTGTCGACCGTGGCGCTGGGCCTGTTCTACATCTATGTGATCGGCAGGCCGATCTCCTGGCTGTTCACCACCCTGACCGACTGGCTGAACGGGATGACGGGCTCCAGCGCGATCGTGCTGGGCACCCTGATCGGGCTGATGATCGCCTTCGACATGGGCGGTCCGGTCAACAAGACCGCGTTCCTCGTCGCCGTCGGCCTCATCGGCACCAACAACCACGTCATGGGCATGGCCGCCGCGGCCATCCCCGTCATGCCGCTCGGCCAGGGCCTGGCCACGCTGCTGCGCCGCAAGGTCTACAGCGACGAGGAGAAGGAGACCGGGCTCGCCGCCCTGTTCATGGGCTTCTTCGGCATCTCCGAAGGAGCGATCCCCTTCGCCGCGGCCCGGCCCGCGCAGGTCATCCCCGCGAACATGCTCGGTGGCGCGGTGGCCGGTGCGATCGCCGGTGTGGCCGGGGTGCAGGACTCGGTGCCGCACGGCGGGCCGATCGTCTCGCTGTTCGGTGCGATCAGCGGAGTCGCGATGTTCTTCGTGGCCATCGCCGCCGGTACGGTCGTGACCGCGCTGACCACGAACGCGCTGATCGAGTTCAAGCTGCGCCGGGAGGGCGCCGCCTCCGCTCCCGCGGTCCTCGCGCCGGAGCCGGCCCTGGTCGGCGCGGGTGCCCCCGTGGGCGCCGGTGGGGGTGCGGGCGCCGGGACGGCCGTACGGGCGCAGCCGGCCGCAGCGGCCCCTGTGGCCGCGGGCGGACCGCCCGAGGTGCTGTCGGGGTACCTCACCGAGCAGACCGTGAAGACGGAGCTGGCCTCGGACTCCAAGGAGGCGGCGATCCGCGAGATGGCCGAGATGCTGGCCACGACCGGCAACGTCACCGACGTGGACGAGCTCGTACGGGTCGCCCTGGCCCGGGAGGCGCAGGGGACGACGGGCCTCGGCGAGTCCATCGCGATCCCGCACGCCAAGACGGACGCGGTGACCCGCCCGACGGTGGGCTTCGCCCGGTCCGACGAGGGCATCGAGTGGGGTGCGCTGGACGGGACGAAGGCCCGGCTGGTCTTCATGATCTCCGTGCCGGAGGCCGCCGCCGGGGACGAGCACCTGCGGATCCTTGCGCTGCTGTCGCGCAAGCTGATGGACACCGGCTTCCGGGAGCGGCTGCAGGCCGCGCCCGGCAAGGCCGCGATCCTGGACGTGCTGCGCGAGATCCAGTAGCCGCGGAACGTGAAGAGCCCCCTGCGTGCGTGCAGGGGGCTCTTCGTGTCGGGCGTGGGGTCAGTGGCCCGGGTTGGTGCCCTTGGCCGCGGCCTCGGCGTTGAAGATGTCGGGCTCCAGGTAGATCACGCGGGCGATCGGGACCGCTGCCCGGATGCGGGCCTCGGCGGCGTTGATGGCGTTGGCCACCTCCGTCGCGGTGTCGTCGCTCTGGACGGAGATCTTCGCGGCGACCAGGAGCTCCTCGGGGCCGAGGTGCAGCGTGCGCATGTGGATGATGCCGGTCACGACGTCCCCGTCGACGACGGCGGCCTTGATCTTCTCCACGTCCTCGGTGCCCGCGGCCTCGCCGAGCAGCAGGGACTTGGTCTCGGCGGCGAGCACGATGGCGATGGCGATCAGCAGGACGCCGATGCACAGGGTGCCGATGCCGTCCCAGACGCCGTTGCCGGTCAGCAGGGCGATGCCGACGCCCCCGAGGGCGAGGACGAGGCCAATGAGGGCGCCGAGGTCTTCGAGGAGGACCACGGGGAGCTCGGGGGCCTTGGCGCGCTTGATGAACTGGCCCCAGGTGAGGCTGCCGCGGATCTCGTTCGACTCCTTGATCGCGGTGCGGAAGGAGAAGGACTCCGCGATGATCGCGAAGACGAGGACGCCGACCGGCCAGTACCAGTGCGTGATCTCGTGCGGCTCGTGGATCTTCTCGTAGCCCTCGTAGATGGCGAACATGCCACCGACGGTGAACAGCACGATGGAGACGAGGAAGGCGTAGATGTAGCGCTCGCGCCCGTACCCGAAGGGGTGTTCCGGGGTCGCCTCGCGCTTGGCCTTCTTGCCGCCCAGCAGGAGCAGGCCCTGGTTTCCGGAGTCCGCCAGCGAGTGGACGCTCTCCGCGAGCATCGACGACGAGCCGCTGAAGACGAAGGCCACGAACTTGGCTACCGCGATGGCCAGATTGGCGGCGAGTGCCGCCACGATCGCCTTGGTACCGCCCGACGCGCTCATGGTTGCGATGTATCCCTTCCTCGGTGCGGCGCCCCGGGCCGGGACGCCGCGCTACGGCCGCAGATTCTCACAGCCACCGAGAGGGACGGTACGTCAGACCACCACAGTGGCACGGAAGACGGTGCCGATTCCGGACAGTTCGACCTTTTCGCCGGCCGGTACGAAGACCGACTCGCCGGGTGCCAGGGCCAGTTCGCCGGACTTCGCGGAGTTCGCCGTCGGGGAGCCCGCCGTACACAGCAGGATCTGCGCGGTGGCGTCGGGGACGACCCGGGGTGCGCCGCCGGGGGCCAGGACGAAGCGGGAGAGCCGGAATTCGTCGATGGGGGTCTCGTAGACCTCCTCGCCGTTGCCCTCCGGACGCAGGATGCCGGGGTCGCCGGGCTCGAAGAGGGTGACCTTCAGGAGCTCCGGCACGTCGATGTGCTTGGGGGTGAGCCCGCAGCGCAGGACGTTGTCGGAGTTGGCCATGAGCTCGACGCCGAGGCCGTCGAGGTAGGCGTGCGGAATGCCGGCGCCGAGGAACATGGCTTCACCGGGCTGGAGTTGCACGTGGTTGAGGAGCATCGCGGCGATGACACCGGGGTCGCCCGGGTAGTGGTGGACGAGTCCGGCGTACGGGGCGTACGGGCCCCCGAGCCGCTCGGCGGCGGCCGCGGCCTCGGCGACCGTATGGGCCGTCTCGGCCCGGTCGGCGGTCAGGACGGCGGTGAGCACCTCGCGCAGGGCCGCCTCCTCGGGGTGTGCCCGCAGGAGGTCGGCGTAGGGCTTCAGGGAGTTGACGCCGAGGCCCTCCAGCAGGGCGGCGGCCTCCAGCGGCGGGCGGAATCCGGACAGGCCCTCGAAGGGGGTGAGGGCGCAGACCAGCTCGGGCTTGTGGTTGGCGTCCTTGTAGTTGCGGTGCGGTGCGTCGATCGGGACGCCGCGGCGCTCCTCGTCCTCGAACCCGGCCTTCGCCTGGGCGAGGTCGGGGTGGACCTGGAGGGAGAGCGGGGCGCCGGCGGCGAGGACCTTGAAGAGGAAGGGGAGCCCGGGGCCGAACTTGCGGACGGCGGCGGCTCCCAGTTCGCCTTCGGGGTCGGCCGCGATGACGTCCGAGAGGGACCTCTCGCCCGCTCCGCGATCGAGGCGTGAGGGGGCGCCGGGGTGGGCGCCCATCCACAACTCGGCCTGGGGTTCGCCGGTCGGTGCGACTCCGATGAGTTCGGGGATCGCGGTGGTCGATCCCCAGGCGTAGGGGCGGATCGTGTTCGTGAGGCGGTCCATCGGTCGTCTTCCTGGGCTAGAGGGGCGCGTTCGTGCGCCTCAGCTGTGTCCCCCGGAGGCCAACGCCAGGTAGGCGGTGGCGAAATCCGTGACGGCGAGGAGTTCGGCGAGCTGCTCCAGCTCTGTGCCCTCCTCCGGTGCGAGCTCGCTGATGGCCGTGTCGTGGCTGAGGGCGAGCTCTCGTGCGGCAGGGGCGGCTGTCAGTCCGCCTGCGGGCCGGTCGCGCAGCAGGACGATGCGTGCGCGAAGGGCCTGCGGTTCTTCCACTCGGTCGCGGAAGAAGTCGTCGGGGTCGGCGCCGGCGGCGAAGGCGCCGGCGAGCAGGACCCCGTGGGCCGGGAGGGCCTCGGGAAGGTCGGCGGCGAGTGCGGGCCGGCCGGCGAGTTCGGCGAGGGTGGCGGCGAAGCGGCGCCCGGCGGGTCCGGCGGCGGCGCCCTCGCTCCAGATGAGCGGGAGGGAGTCGGCGAGCTCGGCGGCCAGGGTCTTGGCCGGGTTGGTGTAGGTGGCGATGGCGGGGCCGCAGCGTTCGGCCGTGCGGTCGAGCCGGTCGGCGACGAGCTGCAGGGTGTGCGGGGCGGCGGTGATCAGGCCGACCCGGTCGAGGAGCACCAGCAGCGGGGTCAGCAGGGCCCAGAGGGCGCCGGGGCCGGCCGCGGCCGACTCGTCGTACTCCTGGTACGGGGCCTTGGCCATCGGTACGAGGAGCCCGTGCGCGCCGTCCACCGCTTCGCTCAGCGGCGAGCGTTCGGGGGCGACGGCGACGACGGTGGAGCCGCGCCGGTAGGCCTGCTCGGCGAGGACCGCGAGGCCGGGCTCGGTTCCGTCGGTGGTGGCGATGAGCAGCAGGTCGACGGGGCCGGCCCAGCCGGGCAGGGTCCAGCGCAGGGCCCCGGCGGCGTGCGCGACGCCGGTCGGGTGCAGCCGGATGACGGGCGCGGAGGCGCCGGCGAGCGCCCCGAGCAGGTCGGCGACCCCAGAGGAGGCGGTGCCGGGCCCGGCGATGAGGACCGCGCGGGGGCGGCCGTCGGGGTGCAGGTCGGCGAGACCGGCCTCGGCGGCGTGCCGGGCCGCGGTGCGTACCCGTGCGCCCGCGTCGGCAGCGCCGCGGAGCAGGCCGCGGCGGTCGGCGCGGGCGAGATCGTCAGGTGCGTCGAGGAGTGACTCGTCGAGCATGGCGGCCTCCGGCTATGTCTGTGACGGAACCAGTGTGGTGACGGAACCAGTCTCGGCTTTTGCGCGGGGTGGCGACAGGAGGCTCAGGCGGGGCGGCGCGCCTCGTCGACGAGGAGCACGGGGATGCCGTCGCGGACCGGGTAGGCGAGACCGCAGTCCTGGCCGGTGCAGATCAGCTCGGGAGCCGTTTCGTCCGCCGACTTGTCCTGGAGGGGGGAGTGGCAGGCGGGGCAGGCGAGGATCTCCAGCAGGCCGGCTTCGAGCGGCATGGGGTGCTTCCCTTCGGGGATGAGGATCGGGCCAGGTCAGCCTACCGCCGAGTCACCTCTGGTGACGGGTGGAGGAGCACCTCTGGTGACGGGTGGAGGAGTACCTCTGGTGACGGGTGGAGGAGTACCCCCGGTGCCGGGTGGAGGAGTACCTCTGGTGCCGGGTGCAGGAGCACCCCCGGTGCCGGGTGGAGGAGCACCCCCGGTGCCGGGTGCAGGAGCACCCCCGGTGCCGGGGGCGTGGAGGAGCACTCGGCGTACGGCAGGGATCAGGTGCGGCGGCGCTGACGGGCTGCGCCGCGGACCCCGCGCCTCGAGCTCCGGCAGGCTGTTCCTGCCGGCCGGAGCCTGTGGGCACGGGCGTCGTGGTGCGCGGGGCCGTCTGTGGTTTACGCGCGGATGAGGGCCAGGACCTCGTCGCGGACCTTGGCGAGGGTGGCCTCGTCGCGGGCTTCGACGTTCAGGCGGAGCAGCGGCTCGGTGTTGGAGGCGCGGACGTTGAACCACCAGTCGGCGCTGGTCGCGGTGAGGCCGTCCAGTTCGTCGAGGGTGACGCCCTCCATGGAACCGTAGGCGGCCTTGACGGCGGCGAGGCGGGCCGTCTGGTCGGCGACGGTCGAGTTGATCTCGCCGGAGCCCGCGTAGCGGTCGTAGGAGGAGACCAGGGCCGAGAGGGGGCCGTCCTGGCCGCCGAGGGCCGCGAGGACGTGGAGCGCGGCGAGCATGCCGGTGTCCGCGTTCCAGAAGTCCTTGAAGTAGTAGTGCGCCGAGTGCTCGCCGCCGAAAATGGCGCCGGACTTGGCCATCTCCTCCTTGATGAAGGAGTGGCCGACGCGGGTGCGGACGGGGGTGCCGCCGTTCTCGCGGACGACCTCGGGAACGGACCAGGAGGTGATCAGGTTGTGGATCACGGTGCCGGTGCCGCCGTTGCGGGCCAGTTCGCGGGCGGCGACCAGGGCGGTGATGGCGGACGGGGAGACCCCCTCGCCGCGCTCGTCGACGATGAAGCAGCGGTCGGCGTCGCCGTCGAAGGCGATGCCGAGGTCGGCGCCCTCGGCCAGGACGCGGGCCTGGAGGTCGACGATGTTCTTCGGGTCGAGGGGGTTGGCCTCGTGGTTCGGGAAGGTCCCGTCCAGTTCGAAGTACATGGGGACCAGGTCCAGCGGGAGGCCCGTGAAGACGGTGGGGACGGTGTGCCCGCCCATCCCGTTGCCCGCGTCGACGACGACCTTGAGCGGACGGACGGCGGTGAGGTCGACCAGGCCCTTCAGGTGATCGGCGTAGCCGGTGAGGGTGTCCTGCTCGGTGACGGTGCCCGGGACGGTGCCCTCGGGGATCGCCGGTGCGCCCTCGTCGCTCCACTTCTCGGCGAGCTCGCGGATGGTGGAGAGGCCGGTGTCCTGGCCGACCGGGGCGGCGCCGGCCCGGCAGAGCTTGATGCCGTTGTACTGCGCCGGGTTGTGCGAGGCCGTGAACATCGCGCCGGGCAGGTCCAGCTTGCCGGAGGCGTAGTACAGCTGGTCGGTCGAGCACAGACCGATGAGGGTGACGTCGACGCCACGGGCGGCCGCGCCGCGGGCGAAGGCCTGGGACAGGGCCGGGGAGGAGGGCCTCATGTCGTGGCCGACGACGATGGCCGAGGCGCCGGTCACCTCGACGAAGGCGGCCCCGAACAGTCCTGCCAGGTGCTCGTCCCACTCGTCCGGCACGACGCCCCGTACGTCGTACGCCTTGACGATGTTCGAAAGATCGGTGGCCACTGCCTGCCCCCCTGAAGGTGATGTGCGGTGAGGCAAACCTACCGTGGACGCCGTGCGGCTTCTCGGATCAGCCCGATGTCAGGCGTCCGGCGAACGCAGGACGCGCAGGTGTCCGCGCCGGGTCTCCCCGGTGCTGGGACCGCCCTGACCGCTGCCGCCGGACCCGGCCGCGCGCTCCGGCGGACGGGCCGCCTCGCGCACGGCGTTGGCGAGGGCTTCCAGGTCGTCACCGGTGGGACGCGAGGGCGCCGAACCATCGGTGAGGCGTACGACGTCCCAGCCGCGCGGGGCGGTCAGGCGCTCCGAGTGCTCGGCGCAGAGGTCGTAGCAGTGGGGTTCGGCGTAGGTGGCGAGCGGGCCGAGAACTGCGGTCGAATCGGCGTAGACGTACGTCAGAGTCGCGACGGCAGGGCGGCCGCACGCGGTGCGCGAACAGCGACGTACAAGGCTCACGACGTTGGACGGTACCGCACTCTTGACCGGGCCGCGACGACTCTCCCCCGGCCGCTCCCCCGTGTCGTGCGATCTCCCCCGCCCCGGCGCGGATGTGCGGGCTACGCTGCGGGGGTGACGGACAGCACTCTGCCTCCCCCTCCCGTGCCCCCTGCCGCCTCCCTGCCCGGCGGGTCCGCCGCCGGTGAGCCGCGGGTGCGGCGGCGCGACCGGCACGGCCGCGGGATGCGCGGCCCGGTGGCCCCTCCGCAGGTACCGCTGTCGGCGAGCCGGGGGGAGCTCTTCGGAGACCTCGTACGGGACTCCGTGGAGCGGCTGGAACGGCGCTGGCCGCAGCTGGCGGAGGTGGAGTTCATGATCGGCGACGTGCCCGGTCCGCCGGGCGGCGCCGAAACCGGCTGGAACGACGAGGCGGTGCCGCTGGGCGCGCTGGCGGAGGCCGGCGGTGGTCGGCCGGCCCGGATCGTGGTGTTCCGGCGGCCGGTGGAGATCCGGGCCAAGTCGCGGGACGAGCGGGCGATGCTGGTGCACGAGATCGTGGTGGAACAGGTCGCGGAGCTGTTGGGGCTGTCGCCCGAGACGGTGGATCCGCGGTACGGGACGGACTAGCGGGGCCGGTCCGCGGCGGATCGCGCTGCGTTGCCCTGCGGGGCCGTCCCCTACCCGCCCTTCCACCGTTCCCAGGGCTCCGTCCCGACCCGGTCCTCGAACGCGCGGCGGCTCACAGACGCAGCCGCCGGACCGGAATCGCCCGGGGGGTTACCCGGTGAGGACCGAGAGGTCCTGGGTGGCCTTGGGGACCGAGACCGTGGAGTGGTCGTCGGAGAGGGTCTGGGTCGTGAACATCGGGATGCCGTCGCGCGGGATCGTCAGGGTGCGGGACGCGTGGACGGGGCCGCCGGAGACGGTTTCCACCGTGAGGGCGTAGGCGCCCTTGCCGCCCGCCGGGGCGAGGGTCAGGGTCTGCGTGGTGCCCCCCTTGACCGTGACCTCCTGGGAGGCGGGTTCGCCGCCCTCGGTGCCCGGCGAGGCCGTCACCTTGACCTTCGCGTCGGCCCCGGCCGGGGCCGTCAGCGACAGCAGGGTGGCGTTCGCCTCGGGGCGGTTGTCGGCGACGGTCGCCCGCGCACCGATGGGGGCGGCCGCCTGGATGAAGCCGATCTCCTGCTTGGCGCCGGTGCCGCGGACCACCCGCAGCGCCGCGACCACCGGGACGGTCTTCTTGACGTCGGCCGGGGACAGGACGAGGGAGCCCGGTTCGCCGCGGGTGACGTCCTTGAGGTCGACGCTCGCGGTCATGCCGGCCTTGACGTGGAGCTGCTCGCTGCCCGCGGGGCTGATCGAGCCGGTCGGCCCGGCCAGCTTCACCTTGAGGTCCGCGTCCTCGTCGCCGGGGGCGAAGGCGACCAGGCGTACGGAGGTGGCGTCCGCCGGGATGCCGGGCAGGACCAGGGTCCCGGTCGGGTCCACGGAGGCGGGCAGCCAGTCGGAGCCGACGCCTTCCTCGCCCGACCGGGCGGTGGCCCCGACCCGGCCCGCACGGGTGGTCACGTGCGCGGTGAGGTCCGCGAGCTGCGCGCCGGGGGCGAGGGAGGCCAGGGAGATGGCCTTGGTGGACTTCGGGTCGATGCGGATGTTCTCGCTGGTGCCCGCTTCGGCCTTGACCGTGCCGTCCGGGCCGAACATCTTGATGTCCACCACGGCCGCGGTGTCGTCGGGGTTGGTGAGGTGGACGTAGTCCTCGCGGCCCTTGGCGGTGCTCACGCCGGGGAACCAGAAGTCGGTGCCGGGCGCGGTGCAGCCGACGCCGAGCACGCCGCGCGTACGTCCGACCGAGACCACGGTGGTCTGCTGCGCGCTCCAGCCGGGGGCGAGGAACCCGTCGGCCACGCCGCTGAGTGCGGGGGCCTCGGCGCCGGAGGCCTTGGCGCCCATGGGCTTGCCGGGCTCCTTGAGTTCCAGGACGGGCTTGGCTTCCTTGGTCGCGCCCAGCAGCCGGGCCGTGCCCTTGCCTCCCGGGGCGGCCGCGCCCGGGGTGATCGACGTGTACAGGGTCTCGGCGATGTCGGAGGTGCTGGGCGCGGGGCACACCAGCAGGGACCGCTCGACCGGCATCCGGGCCGCCGGCTTGCCCGCCGCGGCCGTGGAGGCCCCGTCGGCGGCCGGTGCGGTGAGGGTGGCGAGGCCGGTGACGGCGGCCAGGGCGGCCGTGACGGCGGCGAGCGTGAGGGGTACGCGCTGCTTCACTGCTGGGTGCTCCCGTCCGGACGCGGGGCGTGCTGGCCGCCCTGCTGTCCGTCGTGCCGGCCGTAGGTGTCGTAGCCGTCGTAGCTGTCGTCGGGGCTGGGCTGCTGGTAGGGCGGGTACGGCTGCTCGTACTCCTGCTGGGGCGGGTACGGCTGCTCGTACTGCGTGCCCGGGTGGCCGGTGTACTGCTGCTGCTCGTACGGGTACTGGTCGTACTGCTGGGGCTGCTGGGGCTGCTGCTCCTGGCCGCCGTAGGCGTAGCCGCCCTGGTCTCCGTACGCCGGCTGCTGGTAGGCGTACGCGTCCTCGCCGTACGTCGGCTGCGCGGGGATCTGCGCGTACGGGTCGGCCGCGACGGCCGCCTCGGCGGGGGCGGACCCGGACGGGGCTTCCGCCTCGGACTGCTCGCGCAGGCGGCGGGCCCGGCGGCCTGCGCCGGGCTCCTCGGAGGCGGGGGCCTCCTCCTCGGGCAGGTCGTCGTCGAGGCGGGCGCGGCGGCCCGGCAGGGCCATCACCAGGAGCACCAGGGCGAGCAGGCCCTGGGCCCAGTGCCAGGCGGTCAGGGTGAGGGCGTCCTCGTGGACGAGGTCGAGCTCGCCGGCGGCGGCGGGGAGTTCGAAGCCCTGCGCCCAGCCGTCGAGCGTCCTGGCCTTGAGCGGCTTGCCGTCGAGGGTGGCCCGCCAGCCGGGGTCGGCCCGGTCGGCGATGCGCAGGACGCGTCCGGCCTCGCCCGCCGGGATCTTGGTGCGGACCTCGACGGGGCCGGAGGCGACGGGGATGGGTGCTTCGCCCGGCTTGCCGGAGACGATGACGGCACGGGCGACCTGCCGGTCGACGCGCCACAGGGCGCTGCCTTCGAGCTTGCTGAGGCGGCTGAGGCCGGGGGTGGCGTCGAGGACGCGGCCGATCTCCTGGGGGGCGCCGTCGCGGACCAGGACGTAGCGGATGGCGAAGCCGCCGAGCTGGTCGGTCTGGTCGGCGCCGGAGCCGGCGACGAGGCTGGAGACGACCTTGTCGAGGCGGGCGTCGCTGCCGGCCCGCTCGGCGAGTTCGGCGTCGCCGAGGCGGCCGCCGGAGCCGCGGACCAGGCTGTACGAGAGGGCGGCCGGGGAGTCCGCTCCGATGACGAGGGTGCGGGCCTGGTCGCGGGTACCGCTCTCCTCGGCGACAAAGGCGGGGACCTGGACGGGGTCGCGGCGCTCCAGCGGTCCGGC
Organism: Streptomyces sp. NPDC006450; assembly: GCF_040612195.1. Taxonomy (NCBI): domain Bacteria; kingdom Bacillati; phylum Actinomycetota; class Actinomycetes; order Kitasatosporales; family Streptomycetaceae; genus Streptomyces; species Streptomyces sp. NPDC006450. Next base: position 16,476 of record NZ_JBEXPT010000031.1, read on the forward strand.
GGCTCCGCTGAGCATCCAGCCGGCCGCGCCGACGAGAGGTCCGGCGGCGGCGGCGAGCGCGATCAGGGCGGCGAGGGGCTGGCGCCAGCCGAAGCTGCGGGCGGCGACGCGCTCCTTGGCCCCGTCGGCGCCGATGACGGCGGCGGCCAGCAGGGCGAGTCCGTAGACGAGGGTGGCGGGACCGGCCCAGGTCGTGCGGTTGACGAGGACAGCCAGGACGAGTGCGGCGAGCGCGGCGGCCCAGGCGGCGCGTACGGCGAACTGCCGGTCGGCGCGCAGCAGGGCGGCCAGGGCGGCCAGGACGACGCCGAGCAGGATCAGACCGCCGGCGGTGCGGGGGCCGCCGGGGCTGAGGCCGAGCAGGTCCAGGGCGGTGGCGGAGCCGGCTCCGTAGGGCAGTCCGGCCTCGCGCAGGAACCTCGCGGGGTGGGTGAGCAGGCTCAGCGACCAGGGGGCGAGGACGAGGAGGGGGACGCCGAGCGTCGCGAGGAGGCGCGGGCCGTACGTCTTCCACTGCGCGCGGCGCAGGACCAGCGCGGCGGTTCCGAGGACGGCGGCGAGCGGCCAGATGACGGGGGTGAAGGCGGTGGCCAGGGTCAGCAGGAGGGTGTGCGTCCAGGCGGAGCGCCAGCTGCCCTCGCCCTCGCCGAAGCCGAAGGCGGCGACGGCGGAGCGGGCGATGAGCGGGAGCAGGATCGCGAGGACCGCGGTGCCGAGGCGGCCGCCGGCGAGGGCTCCGGTGACGGCGGGCAGGAAGGCGTAGGCGACGGCGGCCCAGGCGCGCAGCAGCCGGGACTCCACCAGGGGCCGGGAGGCGAAGTAGGCCGTGAGGCCGGCGAGCGGGACCGAGCAGACGAGCAGCAGCGTCAGGGCGGCGTCGGTGGATCCGAGGAGCAGGGTGGAGAGGGCGCCGAGGACGGCGAGGTAGGGCGGTGCTCCGGCGGTGGTGCCGGTGCCGACGGGCTGCCAGTCGTCGGCGTAGACCCGCCAGAGGTCGAGTCCGCCGCCGGGGGCGGGGAGCAGGGCCCCGCCCATGAGGGAGCCGCCGCCGAGGAGGGAGCGGCAGGCGATGACGGAGACGAGCAGGAGGAGGGCGAAGAGGACGGGCGCGGGCTTGCGGGCGATCCGCTTGAGGCGCGCGAACTGTTCGATCTCCAGGTAGTCGGCGTCGTCTCCGCCGGGTCCCGATTCGACGGCTCCGCCGTGCCGGCCGGCGGCGCTGCTCTCGGCGTCGCCGTCGGCGCCGAAGTAGCCGGCGATCTGTTCGGCGTTGGCGCGAAGGCTGGCTCCGGGCGGCGGGAAGAGGGGGCGCAGTTCCTTGGCGGAGACGGCGGCGCGGCCTCTGCGGCGGCGCGCTCCGAGGATCCGGCCGGGGCGCAGCAGGGTGGCGAGGAGGCCGGTGATCTCGTCGACGGCCTGTCCGGGTGCCTTGCCGACGAGGTAGGCGAGGGTGCGCAGGACGGTGCCGAAGAGGATGCGCAGCAGGACGTACGGGAGGGCGCGGCCGGGGCTGTTGGCCAGCATCGTGTAGACGGCGCCGGCCTTGTCGACGCGGTGCGGGCTGGCGGCGGAGCGGCCTACGCAGTCGACGGTGCGGCGTTCGCGGGCGGAGGCCTCGGCGTGCCGCATGACGGCGTCGGGGGCGATGAGGACGGTGTGCCCGGCGCTCTGCACGCGCCAGCACAGGTCGACGTCGTCGCGCATGAGGGGCAGGCGGCGGTCGAAGCCGCCGAGGGCGTCGTACACGTCGCGGCGGATCAGCATGCCGGCGCTGGACACGGAGAGGACGGGCTGGACCTGGTCGTGCTGGCCCTGGTCCTGTTCGCGCCGGTCGAGGCCGGTCCAGCGGCGGCCGCTGCGGGCGATGGTGACGCCGACTTCGAGGAGCTGCTTCTTGTCGTACCAGCCGCGCAGCTTGGGGCCGATGACGGCGGCTTCGGGGTTCTCGTCGGCGACGCGCAGCAGTTCGGCGAGGGTGTCGGGCTCGGGCGCGCAGTCGTCGTGGAGCAGCCAGAGCCACTGGACGGGTTCGCCGTGGGGCAGGTCGGGGAGGTCGTACGTGTCGTCGCGCCAGGTGCGGCTGACGGGGTCCCAGCCGGAGGGGCGCTTGAGGTACGGGAGTTCCTCGGGGGTCAGGGTGCCGGCGGTTCGGGTGGCTTCGTCGACGGCGGCGCCGAAGCCGGTGCGCCGGGCGAGGTGCAGGACGCGGTCCTCGCCGAGGGCTTCGCCCAGCAGGCGCGCGGAGTCGTCGGCGCTGCCGGTGTCGGCGGCGACGTGGCTCTGTGCGGGGCGTTCCTGGCCGAGGAGACCGGCGAGGGTCCGGGGCAGCCAGCGGGCGCCGTCGTGGGCGACGAGGACCGCGGTGACGACGTGCCGGGGGAACTCTGGGGCGGCGGCAGCCTGGTGGGAGGCGCTCGACTGGCTGTGCAGGGACATCGCGGTACGGGCCCTCCGGCCGGGGGTCCGGGGGTGGTGTGCCCTCGGAGGCTGCTGGACAGCGCCCCACCCTAACGGCTGGGAACACAGCGGTCCGCCTCCTGCGGGGAAGGTGCGGGAGGCGGACCGTTTGCTCTGCTCGATGCCGTGCTGTTCGTGCCGTTCGCTGTACTGCGTTTTGTACCGATGCGTGCACTACGACCGCTGCCGTGCGTGAGGCCGGGTGCACAGGCGGCTATGCCTTCGGGCGGGCCGTCGGATATGTCGCCGGATATGTCGTGGGCCGTACCGCGGGCCGTACCGCGGGCCCTGCCGTGGGCGCCGTTCGGTGCGCGCCGTGGGCGCTTCAGACGGCGGCCTTCTTCAGGCGTCGCCGCTCGCGCTCGGACAGGCCGCCCCAGATGCCGAATCGCTCGTCGTTGGCGAGGGCGTACTCAAGGCATTCGGAGCGGACTTCGCAGGCGAGGCAGACCTTCTTGGCCTCGCGGGTCGAGCCGCCCTTCTCGGGAAAGAAGGACTCGGGGTCGGTCTGGGCGCAGAGAGCTCGCTCCTGCCATCCGAGCTCTTCGTCCGCCTCCTCGACCAGCAGTTCCTGAACCAGCTCGGTCATGTGCGCCCCTCGCTCTGTCTGTGCGTCCCCGTGGTCATGCCGTCACTCATCGCTACGTAACGACACGAGTGAAATTACAAGTGCGGGGCTCCAGCGCAGTCAAGCCGAGATCTGCTATTGGGCCCCTTATTCACTCTGCGGAACCAAGCCTATGCAGAAAGTGTTCAAATCGCCAAAAATCGTGACACATGCCACAGGTGTCACACATGGGACTCCCTCTCCCGTGGTCGACGCGTCACTCTGTGGTGGGGTTCCGATCCGGCCGAAGAAGCGGCGCAGATCACATTTCAGCCACGGAACGACATCGCACGGCTTTACGGGTTTGAGAGCCCGCCACAGCGGACTGTGACGCGACTCGAAGCGCCACATCCCCTGGCTTCGACTGCACAAACCTTTCTCCGGGCACGGTAACCGGATGAGGTGAAACTTTTCCACCAAATCGGACATTGGGTTGACAGTCCGGCCCCCCACCCGGTCTTCTTGTAGCCATGTCAGCGCCCTCAGCCGCCACCCGAACCCCCATTCGTGGGTTCCTGTGCGCTGCCCAGGTTCGCTGTTGCTGTTGCAGCTGTTGATGCCTCGGGAGCTCCGGCTCCCCTGAGCTCCAGCTCGTCCCCGCAGCAACCGCCGCACGACTGACATCCGTCGAGGAACCCCCCGATGAACAGCACCAGCACCCTGAACGCCACCCCCGCCACCGCCCTGGCCACCGTCCCGGCGCGTGTCGAGAGCGACCTCCAGATCGCCGGCGACATCCTCTCCGTCCAGCACCTCCTGCAGCCCGCCCGCGAACACCCGGCCACCGTGTCCGAGTTCGTGGGCCTCGCGCGCTCCATCGCCGCCGACCGCTCCGAGTGGGAGCACCTGGTCCGGTACGACGCCACGACCCGCTGGTACCACCGCCTGCGCACCGGCCCCGGCTACGAGGTCTGGCTGCTCAGCTGGGTCCCCGGCCAGGGCAGCGGCCTGCACGACCACGGCGCCTCCTCCGGGGTGCTGACCGTCCTGGACGGCGAGCTCACCGAGCACACCGCCCGCGGCTCGCTCACCCTCGGCGCCGGCTCCCAGCGCGTCTTCGCCCCCGGCTACGCCCACGAAGTGCAGAACGACAGCCTCGACGGGGCCGTCAGCCTGCACGTGTACTTCCCCGGCCTGACCGAGATGCCGATGCACAACTGCTCTCCGGCCCGGCCCGAGGCCCTCGCCATCTGATCCAGGACGCCGCCTGCTGATCCCGGACGGCGCCTGACAGACTTCGCCGTATGCGCATTGTTGTTCTGGCCGGCGGCATCGGCGGCGCCCGTTTCCTCCGAGGTCTCCAGTCCGCCGTTCCCGACGCGGACATCACGGTCATCGGCAACACCGGTGACGACATTCACCTGTTCGGGCTCAAGGTCTGCCCCGATCTGGACACCGTGATGTACACCCTCGGCGGTGGCATCAACGAGGACCAGGGCTGGGGCCGCACCGACGAGTCCTTCACCGTCAAGGAGGAACTCGCCGCGTACGGGGTCGGACCGACCTGGTTCGGCCTCGGTGACCGCGACTTCGCCACCCACATCGTCCGTACGCAGATGCTCGGTGCGGGCTACCCGCTCAGCGCCGTCACCGAGGCGCTCTGCGACCGCTGGCAGCCCGGAGTCCGGCTGCTCCCCATGTCCGACGACCGGGTCGAGACCCACGTCGCGATCACCGACTCCCAGACCGGCGAGCGCCGGGTCGTCCACTTCCAGGAGTACTGGGTCCGGATGCGCGCCGCGGTGGACGCCGAGGCCGTCGTCCCCGTGGGCGCCGAGCAGGCGAAGCCCGCACCCGGCGTCCTGGAGGCCATCGCGGCCGCCGACGTGATCCTCTTCCCGCCGTCGAACCCGGTGGTGTCGGTGGGGACCATCCTCGCCGTACCGGGCATCCGCGAGGCCGTGGCCGCCGCGGCGGCTCCCGTCGTGGGGCTCTCCCCCATCGTCGGCGGCGCTCCCGTGCGCGGGATGGCCGACAAGGTGCTGGCCGCCGTCGGCGTCGAGTCCACCGCCTCGGCCGTCGCCCTGCACTACGGCACCGGACTGCTCGACGGCTGGCTCGTCGACACCGCCGACGCGGACGCCGTCGCCGAGGTGGAAGCCGCCGGCATCACCTGCCGGGCGGTGCCGCTGATGATGACCGACCTGGCCGCCACGGCGGACATGGCGCGGGCCGCGCTGGAACTGGCGGAGGCCTCCCGGTGAGCGCCCCGCACGGGCCCTCGTACGAGGTCCGGGCCCTCGGCGGGATCCCCGAGGTGCGGCCCGGCGACGATCTGGCGGCGCTGATCGCGGCCGCCGGGCCGGAGCTCCGGGACGGCGACGTCCTGCTCGTCACCTCGAAGATCGTCTCCAAGGCGGAGGGCCGGATCGTCCGCGCCGATTCGCGCGAGGCGGCGATAGACGCCGAGACCGTACGGGTCGTCGCGCGCCGGGGGGCGCTGCGGATCGTGGAGAACCGGCAGGGGCTGGTCATGGCGGCGGCCGGGGTCGACGCCTCGAACACCGAGGCGGGCACCGTGCTGCTGCTGCCCGAGGATCCCGACGCGTCGGCCGCCGCGATCCGGGCGGGGCTGCGGGAGCTGCTGTCCGTGGACGTGGGCGTGATCGTGACGGACACCTTCGGGCGGCCGTGGCGCACCGGCCTCACCGACGTGGCGATCGGCGCCGCGGGCGTACGGGTCCTGGACGACCTGCGCGGTGGCGCCGACGCCCACGGGAACCCGCTGAGCGCGACGGTCGTCGCGACCGCCGACGAGCTGGCCGCCGCCGGCGACCTGGTCAAGGGCAAGGCGGAGGGACTGCCGGTGGCGGTGGTGCGCGGGCTCGCGCACGTACTGGGCGAGGGCTCCTCGGGGGCCGATCTGGTGCGCTCGCCGGCCGACGACATGTTCCGGCTGGGCACCTCGGAGGCGGTACGGGAAGCGGTGACGCAGCGGCGTACCGTACGGGCCTTCACCGCCGAGCCGGTGGACCCGGGCGCGGTCCGGCGCGCGGTGGCGGCGGCCGTGACGGCCCCGGCCCCGCACCACACGACGCCGTGGCGGTTCGTCCTGCTGGAGTCGGCGGGTGCACGGCTGGAGCTGCTGGACGCGATGCGGGACGCCTGGATCGAGGACCTGCGCCAGGACGGGAAGTCCGAGGAGTCCATCGCGAAGCGGGTCCGGCGGGGCGACGTCCTGCGGGCCGCGCCCTACCTGGTGGTGCCCTGCCTGGTCATGGACGGCGCGCACGATTACGGGCACGCGCGGCGGGACGCGGCGGAGCGGGAGATGTTCGTCGTCGCGATGGGCGCGGGCGTGCAGAACTTCCTGGTGGCGCTGGCCGGGGAACGGCTGGGCTCCGCGTGGGTGTCCTCGACGATGTTCTGCCGGGACGTGGTGCGCAAGGTGCTCGGGCTTCCGGAGGACTGGGACCCGATGGGCGCGGTGGCCGTGGGGCACGCCGCGCTCGCTCCGGCGGAGCGGGCGGGGCGGGCGGCGGAGGAGTTCATCGAGGTGCGGTGACCCGCTGGTGCGGGCCTTGGACGGGTGGGGCGGGCGTCGTCAGAGCCTGCCGATGTCGCTCCGGGGCATCCGGGGGGCTCGGCGGGGCGGGGCGGCGCCGGCCAGGAGGATGAGCCGGGCCGCGCGGTGGCGCTGGCCGGCGTACGGGGCGAGGAGCTCCAGCATGGCGGCGTCGTCGGCGTCCCGGTCCCCGGCCAGGGCGTAGCCGACGATGCCGGGCAGGTGGAGGTCGCCGGTGGTGACGGCGTCCGCGGCGCCGTTGCTGCGCTGGAGGGTTTCGGCGGAGGTCCACGGGCCGATGCCGGGGATCGCCTCCAGCCGGGCGGCGGCCTCCGGAAGGTCCATGGCCGCGGCCTCTTCGAGGCGGGCGGCGAGGCGGGCCGCGCGGACGATGGTGGCGGAACGCTTGGCGTCGACCCCGGCCTTGTGCCAGTCCCAGGAGGGGATCAGGGTCCAGGTGCGGGGGTCGGGCATGACGTAGAGGCCGGTGCCGCCGCGGCCGGTGCTGTCCGGGGAGGGGCCCGGGGCCGGCTCGCCGTACTGGCGTACGAGGCGGCGCCAGGAGCGGTACGCCTCGTCGGCGGTGACCTTCTGCTCCAGGACCGTGGGGATCAGGGACTCCAGGACCAGGCCGGTGCGGGTCAGGCGCAGGCCGGGGCGGCGGCGGTGGCTGGCGTGCAGGAGGCGGTGGCGGGGGACGAAGGAGGCCGGGTCGTCGGCGGAGCCCAGCAGTTCGGGCAGGCCGTCGAGGATCCAGCCGGCGCCGGGGCCCCAGGCGGTGGCGGTCACCTCGGCCCCGTCCAGCATGACGCGGAGCGTGGCCGGGCCGCAGGGGGTCCGGCTGGCGCGCCAGACCGCTCCCGCGGTGGCGCGGAAGGTGGGGTCGCCGGGTCCGCGTCTGAGCGGGCCGAGGGTGAGGCCCAGGTCCACCGGGCCGGGTGGGGTCCAGGTGCGGGTGCGGGGCGTGCCCGGGGTGTCGGCCTGGGCGGGGCCCGTGCCGGGGGCCGGACCGGTGGCCCGGGCGGCGCCCGGGCCCTGGCCCGCGGGTGGGGTGGGGTCGGGCACGGCGGTGCGGCCGCCGCGGATGGCGTTGCGGGTGAGGGGGTCGTAGCGGCCGGCCATGTCTCCGAGCGTAGCCCCGCGGGGCCGTGCCCTCCCCCACCCGTCCCGTTCCCCGGGACTGTGCCCCGGACCCCGTGCCTCGAACGCCGGCGGGTTGGGTCTTCCAGCCCCTCCGGCGTGCGAGGAGCGGGGGTCCGGGGCGCAGCCCGGGGAACGGGCGAAGGGTGGGTAGGGGACCTCGCCCCGCAGGGCACGAGAAGCCGCACCCACCCACTCCGTGCCGGGACGGCAGTGGCGGCAGCGCCGACCGGCCACCGCCGGACGGAGTCCGGCGCAGCGGCGCGCCGAAGAGGGTGTGCCGCTCAGGGGCGGCCCTGGAGTTTGGCCGAGGCGGTGCGGGTGGGGGGGAGCTGGGTATAGAGGCGGCGGCCGGGGCATTCCGTGGCGAAGCCGTCCCGGTGGCCCGAGATGACGTTCAGGCGGACGTTGCTGCCCTTCGCGAAGAGGTTGCCGCCGCCCGAGCGGAGGGTGGTCTTCGCGCGGGGGTCCGCTCCGAAGAGGCCCAGCTTCCAGGCCGTGAGGCGGGCCACCGCGTCCACCGCCGCCTTGGGGGGAGCCGTGGACGCGAAGGTGCCGATGACCGCCACGCCCATGCTGTCCGTGTTGAAGCCCATGGTGTGCGCGCCGAGCACCGCCTTGGCGACTCCGCCCGCCCGGCCCTCGTAGACGGTGCCGCACTTGTCGACGGCGAAGTTGTAGCCGATGTCGCGCCAGCCGCTGCTGACCACGTGGTAGCGGTACAGGCTGCGCAGGACCGCGGGGGCGTCCTTGCAGGCGTAGTTGTTGCCCGAGGCGGTGTGGTGGACGAAGGCGGCCTTGACCGTGTTCGTGTAGACGAAGGTCTTCTCGCGGAGGCTCTCGTCCGCGCCCCATCCCTTCCGGGTGACGATCCGCGGGCGCGGACCGATGTACGGAGCGGCGGCCGCTTCGAGCCGGCTGTCGGCGAGAACGGCGTCGGCGGTGGAGTCGGCCTTGTTGAGGTCGGGGATCTCGTTGGCGCCCAGGGGGGCCATCGGGACGTTCGCGGAGGAGGACTCCGTCATCTCCATCGTCATGCCGGGGAGGAGGGCCAGTTCCCCCTTCTCGTCGTCGGCCGGGGTGGCGGGGTGGTCCGGTGCGGCCTCTTCGGACGTGCTGCCGTTCTTGCCGTCCGGCTGGGCGTGGGTGGAGTCTCCCGGGTCCACCAGTTCGATGCGCATGCCCGTCGGGAGCCCGCTGCTCACCACGCGGCCGCCGGGTTCCGCCTGGACGCGGACCTCGATGCCGTCGGACTGCCCGACCCACAGGGGGGCGGTGCTGCCGCGGACCCGGCCGGAGCTGCGTTCGACCGTGTCGGGGTCGGCCGCGTGTTCGCTGTTGTGGGTGTCGACCTCCTGCCATTCGGACCAGGCCGAGGTGGCCACGGAGCGGGTGCGGACCTGGACGCGGCCGTCGAGGTGGGTGCTCGCGTCGTCCCAGACGACACCGACCAGCGAGAAGGTCTTGACCTCGCGCGCCGACAGTCCCCGCGTCTCGGGCAGCCGGGGCGAGGTGCTCATGCCGGGGACCCCGGGGGTGCGGTCCGCCGCGGGTCCCACGGGGACGAGCGGCAGCGACTGGGTGGAACCGGCGGGGGCCGAAGGGGCTGCCGAGCCCGTGACCGCTGCCGGGTGTGCGAGGGCCGTGGAGGAGAGCGCGAGCGGCAGGGCCAGTGCGGCAGCCGTCGCGACGCCGATCGAGGAAGCAAGGAAGGCACGCATGGAAAGGATGCTGAGTACTCCCCGGGGCCGCCGCCATCCGAGAACTGACGTACCGTCCGGCCCGGCGGGGGTACCCCTCCCCCGTACGGGGGATCGTGCTGCGGCCGTACGGAGGAGGGGCGCGGGCTGCCCCGCGTAGGCTCTCGTCCGTGAACGCCACTGACCGCACCCCTGCCGACCTGCTGCGATCCGCGCTCGCCGCCGATCCCGGCCGCCCGCTCGTCACCTTCTACGACGACGCCACGGGCGAGCGCGTCGAATTGTCCGTCGCCACCTTCGCCAATTGGGTGGCCAAGACCGCCAATCTGCTCCAGGGCGACCTGGGCGCCGAGCCCGGCGACCGGCTCGCCCTGATGCTCCCCGCGCACTGGCAGAGCGCCGTGTGGCTGCTCGCCTGCGCCTCCGTCGGGGTCGTCGCCGAGGTCGGCGGGGATCCGGCGGACGCCGACCTGGTGGTGAGCGGGCCGGACACGCTGGAGGAGGCCGCCGCGTGCTCCGGGGAGCGGGTGGCGCTCGCGCTGCGGCCGCTGGGCGGGCGCTTCCCGCAGGCGCCGGCCGGGTTCGCCGACTACGCCGTGGAGGTGCCGGGGCAGGGCGACCGCTTCGCGCCCTTCCAGCCCGTGGACACGGACGGCCCGGGGCTGGTGGTCGGCGGCGAGGAGCTCTCGTACGCACGGATCTGCGAGCGGGCCCGCGAGGACGCGGCGAAGCTCGGCTTCGGCGAGGGGGCGCGGGTGCTGTCCCGGCAGGGCTACGACACCTGGGAGGGGCTCTCGGCCGGGCTCTACGCGGCGCTGGCCACGGGCGGCTCCGTGGTGCTGTGCCGCAATGCCGGGGACCTGGCGGACGGGGCGCTGGCGCAGCGGATCGAGAGCGAGCGGGTCACCCACACGGTCTGACCCCGCCCGACTCCGCCGTCACCCACTCCGCCCAACGCCGGATCTGGGCGATTTGTCACCCACATGGCCCTATCGCAGGTCGCGCCCCCGGGCCGCATCGATCACCCGGGGGCAGGATCGGCACAGGCCGTACTCACCCGTACGGCCCGTACCGGTTCGGGTGAGGGGACGGAACGCGAGTGACGGACAGTGCGGGCATACCGGGCGGCACCGATGCGGCCGGAGGCGGAGAGCCTCCGAACGGCCGCAGGCGGCGCCGGCTGCTGCGCTGGATCGGACTCGGGACCGGCCTGTTCGTCGCCGTCGGGACGGGCACGGGCTGGTGGATCTACTCCAAGCTCGACGGGAACATCGCCGAGGACACCTCCGCCGCCGCCGAGCTGCGGCGCTACGACAAGGAGCGCCCGGCCCACCTGGCGGGCGGCACGCAGAACATCCTGCTGATCGGCTCGGACTCCCGCACCGGCGCCGGCAACGCCCGGTACGGGCAGGACAAGGGCACGCAGCGCTCGGACACCACGATCCTGCTGCACCTGCCGGCGGACCGGAAGAGTGCGACGGCGGTGTCGATACCGCGGGACCTGATGACGGAGATACCCGCCTGCCTGAAGTCGGACGGCAACCGCACAAGGGAGCAGTTCGCCCAGTTCAACTGGGCCTTCGAGTGGGGTGGGACCGCCTGCACGGTCCGTACGGTCGAGGCGATGACCGGGATCCGGGTGGATCACCACATGGTGCTGGACTTCAACGGCTTCAAGAAGATGGTGGACGCCATCGGCGGGGTGGAGGTCTGCCTGAAGCGGCCGGTGGACGACACCGAGGCCAAGCTGAAGCTGCCGGCGGGCCGGCAGATCCTGCAGGGCGAGCAGGCGCTGGGCTTCGTACGGGCCCGCCACAGCCTGGGCAACGGCAGCGACACGGACCGGATGGAGCGCCAGCAGCTGTTCCTCGGGTCGCTCGTCAAGAAGGTGCAGAGCAACGGCGTGCTCCTCAATCCGGCGCGGCTGTACCCGCTCCTCGACGCGGCGACCTCCTCGGTGACCACCGACCCGGGCCTGGCCTCGCTGCGCGGGCTGTACGAACTGGTCCGGGGCGTGCGCGACATCCCGACCGACCAGATCAAGTTCCTCACGGTGCCGCGCCGGCCGTACGCCGCCGACGCGAATCGGGATGAACTCCTCCAACCGGACGCCACCCAGCTCTTCCAGCGGCTGCGGGCGGACCAGCCGCTCACCATCGCCCCGCCCGCGCCCGCGCCCACGGCCACGGCCACGCCCGCTCCGGCCTCCCGGCCGGCCGGGGGACGGGACGGCGAGCGGGACGAGGAGCGGGACGAGGCGGCGGCCGACGGGAAGGATCCCGCCAGGACGGACGCCCCGGGAACCGCGGAACCCTCCGGTCCCGTCCCCACATTCACCGGTACCACGGCCGGTGTGGCCGACTGCCGGTAAAGCAATCCCAAAAGCCGGTGCCCGGGCCGAGCTTGTTGGGGCGATTGCCCCGTTGTAAGTGCGTGGAATTCATCACCAGCATGGTTTGCGGCGAACCTGTCCGGATAAGGTGAGCGATCCGGCGCCCGGCCAGCACAGAGGCCGTGTGCCAGCAGCCGGATCGTTGACCGTGCGCCTGGGGGAGGCGCGTCGCGAAGCACCGACGGAGGATTCGAGCAAACCGTGGATGCGCAAAGCCGTGGCCGGGCCGACGAGATCGACCCCGCAGACCAGTGGGTACTCAACCCCCGCACCGGCAACTACGAGCTGCGACTGGAAGATTCCGCTGCGCAAGCACCCTCGCAGCGATCCGTCCCCCGCGCGGCCCCCCGCAGGGCCCCCGCCCCTCCCCGCTCCCCCGCGGCCCCGTCCCCCGCGGTCCCCGGACCGCGCCGCGGTGACGGCCCCCCGCCCGGCGGAGGCCGCCGCGGCGGGCGTTCGCGCAAAGTCGGTGGCGGGGGCCGCAAACGGGCCCTGGCCATCACCGGCGGAACCCTGGCGGTGCTGCTGATCGGCGGCTCGGTGGCGGGGTACCTCTATTACGACCACCTGAACGGAAACATCAGGGTCACCGACGTCGGTGACGCGGGCACCAGCGGCGGTTTCAAGAAGGACCAGCCGATCAACATCCTCGTCATCGGCACGGACAAGCGCAGCGGTACGGGCAACGAGGGGTACGGGGACGCCGGCAGCGTCGGCCACGCCGATACGACGATCCTCTTCCACGTCTCGAAGGACCGCTCCAACGCCACGGCGCTGTCCATCCCCCGCGACCTGATCACCACCCTGCCGGTCTGCCCCACCAAGCAGCCGGACGGTTCGACGAAGGACATCCCCGGCGAGCGCGGGGCCCGCTTCAACACCAGCCTCGGGCAGGCGGGCCGCGACCCGGGCTGCACGATGCGCACGGTCAAGGAGCTCACCGGGATCCAGGTCGACCACTTCATGATGGCCGACTTCAACGCGGTCAAGAACCTGAGCACGGCGGTCGGCGGGGTGCCGGTGTGCGTGGCCAAGGACGTCAACGACAAGGACTCCAAGCTCAAGCTGACGGCGGGCGAGCACCGGCTGCAGGGCGAGCAGGCGCTGGCCTTCGTCCGCACCCGGCACGCCTTCGGCAACGAGAGCGACCTCGACCGCATCAAGACCCAGCAGCAGTTCCTCGGTTCGATGATGCGCGAGATGAAGTCCAAGGAAACCCTGACGAGTCCGAAGAAGTTCTTCTCCCTCGCGGAAGCCGCCACGAAGTCGCTGAGCGTGGACTCGGGGATAGGGTCGATCGGAAAACTCACCGATCTTGCGGGCGAGTTGAAGAACATAGACCTCAAGAACATCACCTTCACCACGCTTCCGGTCCTCGACAATCCGGCGGAGAAGATCAAATCCACCGTGGTCGTCAACCAGGCACAGGCCGAACCGCTGTTGCAGATGATCCGCGGGGACGTCTCCCTCACCGAGGTCGAGAAGAAGGAACAGGCTGCGAAGGACGCGGCGGCCTCGGACGCGAAGGCCAAGCTGGACGCCCTCCTGCAGGGCACCCGCGCGGCGGCCAAGGACGTCCGGGTCGACGTCTACAACGGCGGCGGCCCGGCCGGATCCGCGTCCGGCACGCTGAACTGGCTGCAGAACACCAAGGGGGTGCCCAAGTCCAGCAACCTGGGCAACGCGCCCGCCAAGGTGGATGCCACGCAGCTGGAGTACGCGCCCAACCAGGCCGACCAGGCCAGGGCGCTGGCGGACATGATGGGGCTGCCGGCGACGGCACTGAAGATGGGCACGGCCGACGCCGCGCCCAGGACGCCGATGAAGTTGACCCTCGGCGCGGACTTCAAGGGGGCGGGGGTCTCCTTGACGGCGCCTCAGAAGGCGCCCGAAGGCGTCCAGCGGGTCGAGGCGGACAAGGCCGTCTGCGCCAAGTGACCGACAGGCGGGCCGACCGGCCCTCCGCGGTCACGAAATGACGTGCCGGAAACCGTCGGACCGGCACACTACCGACACACAGTGATCGTGATGGGGGACGCGTGAGGCACAGCAGCGTGCAAGGAGAGGGGGCGCCGGGACGGGCCGGCGACGGCATATCCGGCGCCGGCACCCGTCCGACGGCCACCAGTGCCGTACCGGCGCCGAGGTCGGCCTCCGGCCACCGCCGCGGCGGGGGCGGGGGCGGGGGCGGCAAGCGCCCGACCCGGCGGGGGCGGCGCCGCGTACTGCGCTGGACGTCCTCCATCCTGGCGCTGCTCATACTCGGGACGGCGGCGGCCGGTTACCTCTACTACCGCCACCTCAACGGCAACATCCGCAGCGGCCAGCGCCTGAGCGGCGACAGCGGGGTCGCCAGGGGCGAGGCCGACGCCGCGGGCCGGCGCCCGATCAACATCCTGATGCTCGGCTCCGACCTGCGCGACGAGGCGAACGCGAAACTCGGCGGCGGCTGGGACATGATCGGCGGCCCCGTGCGGGCCGACGTGCAGATGCTGGTCCACATATCGGCGGACCGGAAGAACGCCTCGATCACCACCGTTCCGCGCGACACCATCGTGGACATCCCGGAGTGCACCGATCCCGCGACGGGCACCAAGTACAAAGCCACCAAGATGATGATCAACGAGAGCTTCGCGCGCGGGGGTCCCGGCTGCACCCTGGCCACCTGGGAGAAGATGGCCAACGTCTACATCGACCACTGGATGCTGATCGACTTCGTCGGTGTCGTGAGCATGGCCGACGCGATCGGCGGCGTCGACGTCTGCGTCAACCAGAACGTCTTCGACCAGTCGAAGCCGGGGTCGGGCACGGGCGGCTCCGGCCTCAAGCTGAAGGCGGGCACCACCAGGGTCCAGGGCGAGCAGGCGCTCCAGTGGCTGCGCACCCGGCACGCCTTCGGCAGTGACATGGGCCGGGCCAAGGCGCAGCACATGTACATGAACTCGATGATGCGCGGGCTCAAGAGCCAGAACGCCTTCACCGACCTCCCCCGCCTCACGGGCCTGGCCGAGGCGGCCACGAAGGCGCTGAAGGTCTCGGAGGAGATCGGGTCGGTCAAGAAGCTCCTCGACCTCGCCCTGCTGCTCAAGGACGTGCCGGTCAACCGCATCACGACGGCCACGATCCCGGTGCTGCAGGCCCCGAGCGACAAGGACCGGCTGATCCTCAACCCGACGGACGCCCCGAAGGTGTGGAAGCTGATCCGCGAGGACGTCGCCATGGACAAGAACGGCGCCCCGGCGGCGGCCGCGAGCGGATCGCCCTCGCCGCCCGCGCCCTCGTCCGCGCCGAGCTCGCAGCCGGCCTCCGACCCCGCGAAGGTCGCCGTACAGGTGGTCAACGGCACGGGTGTCGGGGCGCCGCCGGTGGGCAAGCGGGCCACGGCCGTCGCGGGCCAGCTCGTCGCCAAGGGGTTCGCGCTGGCCAAGGCGGACACCACGCTCATCCCGGAGAAGGCGACGGTCGTCCGCTACGGCACGGACGCCCAGGCCGCCGACGCGCAGAGCGTGGCCGCGGCGCTCGGGATCCCCGCCGCCTCCGTGCAGAAGTCGCCCTCGGCAGCCAAGATCACGGTCCTGGTGGGCGCCGACTGGCGCGAGGGCACCGTCTACCCGCAGCAGGCGCCGCCCGAGGCCGGCTCGGTCCCCGAGACGGCCGACGTGCTCAACGGCACGGACACCAGCTGCATGGACGTCTACGGGCCGTACCAATGGAAGTGAGACGCCGGAGGACGGGCTCAACGAAACGCTGACGCCTTCAAGCACCGAAAGGGGTGGCCCGGTCCGACGAGGACCGGGTCACCCCTTTCGTGTGGAGCGGGCTCAGAGCTCGGCGGCGTCCCGGCTCACCGACGGGCGGCGGCTCGCGATGACCTTGGCGGCGAGCGAGCGCGGGCTGGTCAGGAAGCCGTAGCCCCAGCACATGTGCATGGTCGCCAGGGCGACGGGGATCCGCAGCCGGGCCCCCGGCGACAGCCCCTTGCCGGCCGGGAGGGAGCCGGCGGTGATCGCCGCGAGGTAGCCCGCCGGAACGACGAAGCCCCACGGGGTGAGGGCCGCTCCGACGACCAGACCGGCGGCGATCGCGCAGACGGCGGCCGGCGGGGCGAGGTAGCGCAGGTTGATGGAGCCCGAGTGGTAGCGGGCCACCACGTGGCGCCAGCGCCCGTAGTCCTTGTACTGCTTGGCGAGCGCCCGCACCGAGGGCCGCGGTCGGTACTGGACCTTCAGATCCGGCGAGAACCAGATCAGCCCGCCGGCCTCGCGGATGCGGAAGTTCAGCTCCCAGTCCTGGGCGCGGATGAACTCCACGTTGTACCCGCCGGCGGCCTCCAGGGCCTCCCGGCGGAACACCCCGAGGTAGACGGTGTCGGCGGGGCCGGCCTTGCCCCCCGTGTGGAAGGCGGCGTTGCCGACGCCGATCCGCGAGGTCATCGCCGCGGCTACGGCGTCCTCCCAGGCGTTCTCGCCCTCGGCGTGCATGATGCCGCCGACGTTCTGCGCGCCGGTCTCCTCCAGGAGGCGGACCGCGGTGGCGATGTAATCGGGGGAGAGCATTCCGTGGCCGTCCACGCGCACCACGATCGGATGGCGCGAGGCCTGGATGGCCGCGTTGAGGGCTGCGGGGGTGCGGCCGGTGGGGTTCGGGACGGTGTGGACCCGGGGGTCCTCGCGTACCAGCTCGGCGGCGATCTCGTCGGTACGGTCCTTGGACGGCCCGAGGGCGATCACCACTTCCATCTCACCCCCGTACTCCTGTCCGAGGATGTGGTGGACCGAGTCGCGCAGATGGCGCTCCTCGTCGAGTACCGGCATGATCACCGAAACTGCGGGCTGCTGGACGGGCATGTGGTCCTTCAAGGTCGGGTATCGGTGTCACGTTACCGCGTACGGGGGAACCGGGTGCGCGCCGGATGAGCAGTACGGACAACGGCTGATCGTATGGACCTACTGTTCTGACGAATCTGCCGAACGTGCGAGGTGTCCCCCGTGCCCCAGCCGCACCGTCCCACCCGACCCGCCCTGCCCGCCCGGTCCGCCCGGCCGTCGCAGCGCGCGCCGCGGCCCGGCGGTCCGGCAGCGCCCCGGGCGGGCGGGAACCGGCCTGCGGACAGACCCCGTTGGGGGGTCCGGCTCGCCGCCGGGCTGTCGCTGCTCGTCCTGGGGTCGGGCGCCCTCGGGCACGCCGTGATGACCGGGCTGGACACCGGCATCCAGCGCGTGGACCCCTTCAAGGACATGAAGAACCGCCCGCAGGCCGGGCACGGGGTGAACTTCCTCCTCGTCGGCACCGACGGCCGCGACAAGATCACCGCCGAGCAGAAGCGCGAGTACCGGCTGGGCGGCGCGCCCTGCCACTGCACCGACACCGTCATGCTGGTCCACCTCTCGGCGGACCGGGCCCGGGCCAGTGTGGTCAGCCTCCCCCGCGACAGCTTCGTGGAGCTGCCCGCGCACGTGGACGGCTCCAGCGGCAAACCGCACGGGGCCCACCCCGTGAAACTCAACGCCGCCTACGCCGAGGGCGGGCCCCAGCTGACCGTGCGCACCGTCGAGAACATGACCCGCGTGAAGATCGACCACTACCTGGAGGTCGACTTCACCAGCTTCATGAAGACGGTCGACGCCATGGGCGGCGTGGAGATCTGCACCGCCAAGACCATGCACGACCCCAGCACCGGTCTCGACTTGCTCCCCGGTACCCACCGGCTCAGTGGCGGCCAGGCCCTGCAGTACGTGCGCTCGCGCCATGTCGACGGGGCCTCGGACCTCGGCCGGATGCAGCGCCAGCAGCGGTTCATCGCCGCCCTGATCAAGCAGGCCACCGGGGGCGGGGTGCTGCTCAACCCCGTCAAGTTCAAAGAGGTCAGCTCCACCCTGCTGAGCTCGGTCCGGGCCGACAGGGGCTTCGGCTCGGAGCAGATGCTGGCGCTCGGGCAGGCGATGCGCGATTTCACCCCGTCCTCCTCGGAGTTCGCCTCCGTGCCCGTCGGCAACCCCTCCTTCCCGGTCAAGGGCATCGGCTCCACCGTGAAGTGGGACGAGGCGAAGGCCGCGAAGCTCTTCCAGGCGCTGCGCGAGGACCGGCCGATGGCCCCGCCGCCGGTTGCCGCCGCCGGGCGTCCGGTGCGCCGGGAGCCGGCGGTGCCGGTGGACGTGCCCCCGGGGCAGGTCCGGGTCCAGGTGGAGAACGGCACCCGGATCGACGGGCTGGGCACCCGGGTGGACTCGGCGCTGCGCGCCACCGGCTTCGACACCACGCGGGCTCCGGGGAACGGCGCGAGCCGGGAGGTCAAGCGCACGGTGATCACCTACGACCCGCGCTGGGACCGGTCGGCCCGTACGGTTTCCACCGCGCTGCCCGGCAGTGAGATGCGGGCCGTGCGGGGGCAGGGGCGGACCATCGTCGTCATCGCGGGCGCCGACTACCGCAAGGTGGTGGCGGTGCGCGCGGAGGACCCGTACCAGGGCGAGTTCGGTGTGGTCACCGGTGACCAGGTGGTCTGCGGCGGCTCCTGACGGCGCCGGCCCTCAGCCGAACCAGCGCGCGGCGTGGGCCTGCTCCAGGGCTTCGTAGAAGGCGTCCGCCACCTTCGCGTACCCGCTGTCGTTCGGGTGCAGGCCGTCGGCCAGCTCGGCCGGCATGGACGCGTCCGCCCGGTCCGCGGGTGTCAGCCAGGGGGCCTTGACGAACTTGAAGTGCCTGCCCTGCTCCTGCTCCCGTGCCTCGATCCGCTTGAGGCGCCGGTTGTAGGCCGCGATCGGCTCGGAGATGTCCTGGTCCTTCGAGCCGGGGGTCGAGGGGACCAGCCCCTGCATGATGACGGTGACCTCCGGGCGCAGGGTGAAGATCCGGTCGACCAGTTCCTCGGCCTCGTCCGCGGCCTGGTCGGGGTCGCCGCCGCGGTTCAGGTTGTTGAGGCCGATGTGGAGCAGGACCACGTCGGGCCTGGCGGCCGCGACCCACCGGTCCACCCCGGCCCGGAGCCGGCCGACGGTGTATCCGGGGTGCCCCTCGTGCTCGTTGTCGGCCATGGGGCCCTGGGCGCGGGAGCCCACGAAGTCGATGGCGTACGCCGAGTGGCCGGCGACCAGACGCCCCAGCGGCAGCCGGTAGCCGCCGAAGTCTGAGCTCCCCACTCCCGCGGTCGTCGAAGCGCCGAGGGGCATGACGCGCACCGTGCGGGGCGCACGCGTCTCGGAGGAGGCCTCGGGGGAGGCCGTCGGGGACGGCGGGGCCACGGCGGGGGCCTGGTCGGAGGCGGCCGTCAGCAGCGGAACCGAGACGGCGAGACCTGCGAGGCCGGCGACGCCTGCGAACACGGCCGAGCGGCGTTTCATGAGGCCTTCCGGGTGGGGCGGGGCGGCTGATGCGGGCGGAACGGCGCACCGGGACGGGAGCGCGGGCCCGAAAGCGCGGGGGGACTCGGGAGCGCGGGGAGAAGCGGGCGCACTAGACGTCGGCGTCCAGTCCCTGTGCGGAGCGCTCTTCCCGCAGGTCGCGGATGGCCTGGCGGCGGGCGAGCCGGTGGGTGCGCCGGATCTGCGCCTCCTGGTAGCGCCGCTCGTCCCGCTCGGTCTCCCGGATCACCTGCGGGACCTGGCGGGGCTTGCCGTCGGCGTCGACCGCGGTGAAGACCAGGTAGGCGCTGCCGACCTGGGTGGCGGGGGTGGACTCGTTCCACCGCTCCGCGAGGACGCGTACGCCGATCTCCATGGAGGAGCGGCCGGTCCAGTTGCACTGGGCCTTGACGTGGACGAGGTCGCCGACGCGGACGGGGGCCAGGAAGGCCATCTCGTCCATGGAGGCGGTGACGGCCGGGCCTTCGGAGTGGCGGCCGGCCACGGCGCCCGCCGCGTCGTCCACCAGCTTCATGATCACACCGCCGTGCACCGTGCCCAGGAGGTTGGTGTCGTTGGCGGTCATGATGTGGCTCAGCGTGGTGCGGGAAGCCGAGATCGGCTTCCCGCGCAGCTCGCCCGGTATCTCTGTCATGGAGACAGCTTAAGTGCGGCCCGCCGGCATCAGCTCTGCAACAGCACCGGTACGAACAGCCGCCGGGGCTGTTCCGCGGCCCTCCCGGCCAGGCATTCTTGGGCACATGAGTGACTGGGACGGGTGGAGCGGCGAGCAGGACCAGCGTGGCCGCCGCGATGACGGGTACGGCCGCGGCAGCGGCCAGGCGGAGCCGGAAGGCGCACGGCGGATGAGGCACGTCCAGCGGCCCGGCCCCGGCGCCCAGGCGTCCCGGCTTCCCCAGCAGCCGCCGCAGCCCCCGCGCGGCCCGGCTCAGCCGCCGGCCGGGCCCGCCTACGTGCCCCCGCAGCAGGACGGCTCGTACAGCGGCGGCGGCTACGACAGCGGCTACAACACCGGCCAGGTCTACGGCGGCGGCCACGGCGGCCGCCCGCCCGCCGGGCCTCTCGGGCAGGGGCCTGGCGGCCCCGGCGGCCCGGTCCGGCCGGCGGCGGCCCCGGACTGGCGCAAGCGGATCAAGATCGGCTCGATCGTGCTGGTCTCGGGCCTGCTCGTGACGGGCATCGGCACGTACTTCTGGGCCGACTCCAACGTGCGCCGCGAGGTCGACCTCTCCAAGGTCATCGAGCGCCCGAAGGAGGGCGACTGCACGACCTACCTGATCGTGGGCTCCGACAGCCGTGAGGGCATGTCCGCCGAGGACAAGAAGAAGCTCCACACCGGCTCGGCCGAGGGCAAGCGCACCGACTCGATGATGATCCTCGCCAAGTGCTCCAGCGGGAACACGATGATCTCCCTGCCGCGCGACTCGGACGTGGAGATCCCGTCCTTCGTCGGCTCCGAATCGGGCAAGAAGTTCGCGGGCACGGGCAAGCGGACCAAACTGAACGCGGCGTACGCGCAGGACGGCCCGGAGCTGCTGGTGCGGACGGTGGAGTTCAACACCGGCCTGCGCATCGACCACTACGCCGAGATCGGCTTCGCCGGCTTCGCGAACATCGTGGACGCGCTGGGCGGGGTGGAGCTGAACATCGAGAAGGGGTTCAAGGACGAGAAGTCCGGGGCCGACTTCAAGGAGGGCACCCAGACGCTGAACGGCGAGCAGTCGCTGGCCTACGTACGGACCCGCTACGCCTTCGCCGAGTCGGACCTGCAGCGGACCAAGAACCAGCAGAGGTTCCTGTCGGCGCTGGCCAGCCAGGCGGCGACCCCGACGACGATCCTGAACCCGTTCTCGCTGTACCCGGTGCTGGGCGCGGGCCTGGACACGCTGATCGTGGACAAGGACATGTCGCTGTGGGACATGGGGTCCATGTTCTTCGCGATGAAGGGCATCAGCGGCGGTGACGGCGTGTCCATGAACATGCCGATCTCCGGTCAGCGCGGCGGCAACCTCGTCTGGGACAAGGCGAAGGTGCAGCAGCTCGTCCAGCAGATCCAGAAGGACGAGAAGGTCACCGTCCGCGGGAACTGAGGCGGGAACCGGCTCCGCGGGAGCCGGTCACGGAGGCGGGGCGCCCGGGTCCGGGCGCCCCCGCTCCGGAGAGGGCCTAGGCGTCGGGGGAGAACCGGATCGCCGCGTCGGGCAGCCGCGCGCCGCACCAGATCCGGGCGCCGGAGCGGAGCTCGTTGTCGGCCCCCACGACGGCTCCGTCACCGATGACGGCGGCGTCCAGTACGGTCCGGGCGCCCACGGAGGCGCCGGCGCCGATCAGACTGGCGGACACCTGTGCGTCGGGTCCGACGACCGCGTCCGCCAGCACGATGGAGCCCTGGACGACCGCACCCGCCTCGACGCGGGCTCCGGCGCCCACGACGGTGCCCCCCGACAGCTTGGCGCCGGGCGCCACGTGGGCTCCGGGCAGGACGAGGGACTCTCCGCGGCGTCCGGGGACGGCCGGGGAGGTGACGACCCCGCGGACCAGGTCGGCGGAGGCCTGGATGATCGCCTCCGGCTTGCCGAGGTCCATCCAGTACGTGTTCTCGGTGACCCCGTGCAGGGTGGCCCCGGAGGCGAGCAGGCCGGGGAAGGTCTCGCGCTCCACGGAAACGGACCGGTCGGCCGGGATGGTGTCGATCACGCTGCGCCGGAAGACGTAGCAGCCGGCGTTGATCTGGTCGGTGATGATCTCCTCGGGCGTCTGCGGCTTCTCGGTGAAGGCCAGCACCCGCCCGTGGGCGTCGGTGGGGACCAGGCCGAAGGCGCGCGGATCGTCGACCCGGACCAGGTGCAGGGAGACGTCGGCGTCGGCCGCCTTGTGCGATTCGACGAGCCCGGCGATGTCCAGGCCGGTGAGGATGTCCCCGTTGAAGACGAGCACGGAGGAGTCCGGGCCTCCGGTGAGCAGCCGCGCGGCGTTGCGGATGGCGCCGCCGGTGCCCAGCGGCTCGTCCTCGACGACGTACTCCAGGTGGATGCCGAAGGCGGATCCGTCCCCGAAGTAGGGCTCGAAGACCTCGGCGAGGTAGCAGGTGGCCATCACGATGTGCGTGACGCCGGCCGCGGCGGCGCGGGCTATCTGGTGGGCGAGGAAGGGAACACCTGCCGTGTGGACCATCGGCTTCGGCGTGTTCACCGTGACGGGGCGCAACCGCGTCCCCTGTCCGCCGACCAGCAGGATCGCTTCCGTCATTTGCGTTCTCCCCAACCGGTTCCGGCGTACGAAGGTCCAAATTTAGCCCATCCGAGTGGCGTCCTCGGGGCCCGAGGCGGATGGACGGTCCGGGCCGCACACCCGCGGCGCCGAAGCGCCCGGCGTGCCCCCAAATGACCGGGCCGCGCGGTCGCCCCGCGCGGAGCGCCCCGGGCGGGCGCCCGGCCCCGCACGCGAACGACCCCCGGCGCGGTGTCAGGGGTCGTTCGCGTTGGCGCAGGTCAGGCAGGCTACGGCAGGTTGCGGGCCATGACGATCCGCTGCACCTGGTTGGTGCCCTCGTAGATCTGGGTGATCTTGGCGTCGCGCATCATGCGCTCCACCGGGTAGTCCCGGGTGTAGCCGTAGCCGCCGAGGAGCTGGACGGCGTCCGTGGTGACCTCCATGGCCACGTCGGAGGCGAAGCACTTGGCCGCGGCGCCGAAGAAGGTGAGGTCCTCGTGCGGGCCGCCGCCGGAGACGCGCTCCGAGCGGGCCGCGGCCGAGTAGGTCAGCTGGCGGGCGGCCTCGATCTTCATGGCCATGTCCGCGAGCATGAACTGCACGCCCTGGAAGTCGCCGATCGGCTTGCCGAACTGCTTGCGCTCCTGGACGTAGCCCTTGGCGTAGTCCAGGGCGCCCTGGGCGATGCCCAGCGCCTGGGCGGCGATGGTGATGCGGGTGTGGTCGAGGGTCTTCATCGCGGTGGCGAATCCGGTGCCCTCGGCGCCGATCATGCGGTCGGCCGGGATGCGGACGTTGTCGAGGTAGACCTCGCGCGTCGGGGAGCCCTTGATGCCGAGCTTCTTCTCCGGGGCGCCGAAGGAGACGCCCTCGTCCGACTTCTCGACGACGAAGGCACTGATGCCCTTGGAGCGCTTCTCCGGGTCGGTGACGGCCATGACCGTGTAGTACTCGGAGACGCCGGCGTTGGTGATCCAGCGCTTGACGCCGTTGAGCACCCAGAAGTCCCCGTCACGCACGGCACGGGTCTTCATGCCCGCGGCGTCCGAGCCCGCGTCGGGCTCGGAGAGGGCGTACGAGAACATCGCGTCGCCCTTGGCCAGCGGGCCGAGGTACTTGGCCTTGAGCTCCTCGGAGCCGGAGAGGATCACCGGGAGCGAGCCGAGCTTGTTGACCGCCGGGATCAGGGAGGAGGACGCGCAGACGCGGGCCACCTCCTCGATCACGATCACGGTGGCGAGGGCGTCGGCGCCCGCGCCGCCGTAGGTCTCGGGGACGTGGACGGCGTGCAGGTCGCTGGCGACGAGGGCGTCCAGGGCCTCCTGCGGGAAGCGGGACTCCTCGTCGACCGCGGCGGCGAAGGGCATGATCTTCGCCTCGGCGAGCGCGCGGACGGACTCGCGGAGCATGTCGTGCTCCTCGGCCGGGCGGTACAGGTCGAAGTCGGCAGAACCCGCCAAGATCTCTCACTCCCCAGGTGGTGCGTGGTGTTAACTACCGTTAAGTAGCCCAAGCTTAGTGTCCGGCCGCCGACCGCGACACGGCCGTCGCACGTGAGTTGCATGACAGCGGAGCCGGTGAGGGCGTCGGGCACGCGTCGACGGGGTGTCCGCGGGGTGGCGGGCCGGTGGCGGACTCCGGAATGCATCCCCGGCCACCGGCCCGACTATGCTCGGTTGCCGCGAACGGCCCCGCACCTCCAGGAGCATTCATGGCCCCCCTCAAGATCACTGTGATCGGCACCGGATACCTCGGCGCAACGCACGCCGCGGCAATGGCCGAGCTCGGGTTCGAGGTGCTCGGGCTGGACGTGGTGCCCGAGAAGATCGCCATGCTGGCCGCCGGCCGCGTCCCCATGTACGAGCCGGGGCTGGAGGAACTGCTGGCCGCCCACGTGGCCGGAATTCCGGGCTCCACGGGCCGGCTGCGCTTCACGACCTCTTGGGAGGAGGTCGGCGCCTTCGGCGACGTCCACTTCGTCTGCGTGAACACCCCGCAGAAGCACGGCGAGTACGCCTGCGACATGAGCTACGTGGACTCCGCCGTGGAATCGCTCGCCCCGCACCTGACCCGGCCCGCCCTGGTCGTCGGCAAGTCCACCGTGCCCGTCGGCTCCGCCGAGCGCCTCGCCGCGAAGCTGACCGCGCTGGCCCCGGCCGGCGAGGAGATCGAGCTCGCCTGGAACCCCGAGTTCCTGCGCGAGGGCTTCGCCGTGCAGGACACCCTGCACCCGGACCGGATCGTCATCGGCGTCGACGGCGAACGCGCCGAGAAGGTCCTGCGGGAGGTCTACGCGACCCCGATGGGCGAGGGCACCCCGCTGGTCGTCACCGACTTCCCCACCGCCGAGCTCGTCAAGACCGCCGCCAACTCCTTCCTCGCCACGAAGATCTCCTTCATCAACGCCATGGCCGAGGTCTGCGAGGCCGCCGGCGGCGACGTGGTGAAGCTGGCCGAGGCCATCGGCCACGACGAGCGCATCGGAAAGAAGTTCCTGCGCGCCGGCATCGGCTTCGGCGGGGGCTGCCTGCCCAAGGACATCCGCGCGTTCATGGCGAGGGCCGGCGAGCTCGGTGCCGACCAGGCCCTGACCTTCCTGCGCGAGGTCGACTCCATCAACATGCGCCGCCGCGGCCACATGGTCGAGCTGGCCCGTGACGCCGTCGGCGGTTCCTTCCTCGGCAAGCGCGTCGCCGTCCTGGGCGCCACCTTCAAGCCGGACTCCGACGACGTCCGCGACTCCCCCGCGCTGAACGTGGCCGGCCAGATCCACCTCCAGGGCGGCCAGGTCACCGTCTACGACCCCAAGGGCATGGACAACGCCCGCCGCGTCTTCCCCACCCTCGGGTACGCCGGCACCGCCCTGGACGCCGCCCGCGGCGCCGAGGTCGTCCTGCACCTCACCGAGTGGCGGGAGTTCCGCGACCTGGACCCGACCGCCCTCGGCGAGGTCGTCACCGACCGCCTCGTCCTCGACGGCCGCAACGCCCTCGACCCCGACCGGTGGCGCGCCGCCGGCTGGACCTACCGCGCGATGGGCCGCCCCCGCGCCTGACCACCCGATCCGCCCCCGCCGACCGGCAACCGGCAACCGCCGCGCAGTCCTTGATCCGCTTCGTTGCGGAATACACGGTTTCGCATCTCGTCACCGGATCGTTGGCCAGACCCCCCGGGACCGCGCGCAGGGGATCGCTAGACTCACGGCCGATGACCAGTACGAGCAGGACCATCGACTCCGCACTCCGGGGGCGCGCCGGCCGCCTGGCCATGGCGGGCTTCTGGCTGGCCACCCGGACCCTGATGGTGGTCCTCCTGGTGGTGAACCTGCACGGCACCTCCTCGGTGCGCGTGGAGATCACCCAGACCTACAACAACTGGTACGACGTCCTCGTCACGGGGACCATGCCGCACGACGACGTCATGTGGCAGTACCCGCCGGCCGCGGCGGCGATCTTCCTGTCACCCGACCTGCTCCCCTTCCTCAGCTACTTCCAGGCCTTCGTCGCCCTGACCGTGATCTGCGACGCGCTGATCGCCATCGGCCTGGTCCGCGCCGCCCGCCGCGCCGACGGCAGCCTGGCCGGCGCCGTGCTGTGGCTGACCACGCTGCCGCTGCTGCTGTCGCTGCCCTTCGGCCGCTACGACCTCCAGGTCACCCTGCTCGCCGTCGGCTCGCTGCTGTGCCTGCGCTTCCGCCGCAAGCTCGGCGGCGTCCTCGCCGGAGTCGGCGCCCTGGTCAAGGTCTGGCCGCTGCTCACGCTGATCGGCACCCCGCGCGGCCGCACCACCCGCGACGCCGTCGTCTCCGCCGTGGCGGCCGGGGCCGTCCTGCTCGCCGTGCTCGCACTGTTCTTCCGCGACACCCTCGGCTTCCTGGGCAACCAGGGCAACCGCGGCATCCAGGTCGAGTCCCTCGGCGGCTCGGCCCTGATGCTCGGCAAGCTCGTCGGTGCCTGGTCCGGGAAGGTCGAGGTCCGCTACGGCGCCTACGAGTACCTGGGCCCGTACGTCTCCAGCGTCGCCCTGCTCTCCGTCGGCCTCACGGTCGCCGGGTTCGCCTGGCTGCTGCTGTGGCGGGTCAAGGCACGGCGCTGGACGACCGCGACCCCGCTGGACGCCGCGCTGTGCGCCATCCTCGTCTTCACCATCACCAGCCGCGTGCTCAGCCCGCAGTACCTGATCTGGCTCGTGGGCCTCGCGGCCGTCTGCCTGACCTGCAAGCACACCACGCAGCGGCCGGTGGCCTGGCTGATCGTGGCCTCCACCGCGCTCAGCACGGTGATCTACCCGCTGACCTACGGCTCGGAGATCCTCCCGGGCACCGGCTTCGGCACGTTCCTGCTGGTGCTCCGCAACGGCCTGCTGGGCTGGGCCGCCGTCTGGTCCTGCCTGCGCCTGTGGCGGGCGAGCGCGAGCCCCGCCCCCGCGACCGGGAACGGCATCGGGAACGGGAACGGGAACGGGAACGACGCCGGGACCGCGGCGGCCCCGGCGCCCAAGGCCGGCTCCGAGGTGCCGGCGCGCGTCTAGCCGGCCCCTCGGGATCCTGCCCGGCCCGCGTCGTCCGGCAAGATCCGAGACGGCCTAGCTCCTGCTCAAGGCACCCTGCGGTGCTGCGCCGCGCGGGCCGTGAACTCCACGTCGCGCAGCACCCGCTGGGCGTTCTCCCAGGTCAGCAGCGCCAAGTCGGTCTCCGGCCAGCCCCGCTCCAGTAGTTCCGCGATCAGTCGCGGATAGCCCGAGGGGTCCGCCAGGCCCGCGGGCCTGGGGATGCCCGGCTCGGCGCCGAAGCCGGCGCCCAGGCCCACGCAGTGGGGGCCCGCGACGGCCCGTACGTGCTCCACGTGGTCCGCGACCGCGTGCAGGGAGTCCCCGGTGAGCGCGGTGTCGAAGCTGACCATCGCCAGGCCGTTCGCCGCGCGCAGCGCGAGCAGCACCTCGTCGGTCACGTTGCCGGGGTGCGGATTGAGGGCGGCCGCCCCGGTGTGCGAGATGATCACCGGCGCCTTGGAGGCCGCGGCGAGCTGGCAGGCCGGCGCGGGCGGGCAGCCCGTGAGGTCCAGCAGCATCGCCAGCCGGTTCATCTCCCTGACCACCTCGTGGCCGAAGGTGGTCAGTCCCTCCATCGCCCAGGGGGCCCCGGCCGGCGCGAGGATCCGTACGCCCAGTGCGTGGAACGCGCGCAGCGCGCCCAGCGAGTCCGTCAGGGTGCGGCCGGAGACGGGGCCGAGGAAGGAGGCGATGCGGCCCCGGTTGCGGGCGTCCGCCAGGTCGTCCGCGGTCAGCGCGAGGCAGAGGCTGTCGGGGTAGCGGCGCATCAGGGCCAGGGCCCCGTCGATCTGTTCGAGCGTGTCGGACACCACCTGGTCGGTGGCGTCCGCCTCGTGCGGCATGAGCAGCGACCAGAACTGGGCACCCACTCCCCCGGCGCGCAGCCGCGGGATGTCGGTGTCGACGCCCGCGTCCGAGGTGTCGATGTCGTGGTACGGGCTCTCGCGCAAGGTCCAGACGAGGGTGTTGCAGCCATCCGCGACGGGATGGTCGCACAGCAGGGCGGCGGCCCGGTCCAGGGCGCCCCCGAGCGATGTGCCGGTGGGATCCTCGGCTCCTAGGGAACCGGGGCCCACGGGGGTCACCGGGTTCGTGTGCGGTTCGTCCTGCAGGTCGGCCATGGCGTGCGCTCCGGTCTCGGCGGCTGTGTCGTTGCGAAAAGCAGCGGGAGAGAAGCAGGAAAGATGTTGCCACCGTGACATGTGGGACGCCGGAGGCGCCCGGCGGATGTGGCGTTCGGGTGTAACCGGCAGGTGTTCGCTGGTCACAGGCCGTGCGCCGGATCCGCCGGGCGGGCCGGTCAGGAGACGGCCGGGCTCCTCGGCCTCACGCCTGGAGCACCGCGTTGGACGGGCCCCGGGAGGCCGACTGCTCGCGCGCCACCGCTTCGGCGTCGCGCAGCGTCCGTACCGCGTTCGACCAGGTCAGCTTGGCCAGGTCGGCCTTGGACCAGTGGCGTGCCAGCAGCTCGGCGACCAGGTTGGGGTACCCGGCGACGTCGTCCAGCCCGGCCGGGGTGAAGGCGGTGCCGTCGTAGTCCCCACCGATGCCGATGTGGTCGACGCCGGCCACCTCGCGCATGTGGTCGAGGTGGTCGGCGACCGTGGCGGCCGTGGCCACCGGGCGCGGGCGCGCCTCCTCGAAGGCCCGGTGCAGGGCCATCGCCGCCGGGGTGGTGTCGAGGTGGTGGTAGCCGTGCGCGCGCAGGTTCTCGTCGGCGGCCAGGGTCCACTCCACGGCCGCCGGGAGGATGAACTTGGGCACGAAGGTGGCCATCGCGACCCCGCCGTTGGCCGGCAGCAGCGCCAGCACGTCGTCGGGGATGTTGCGCACGTGGTCGCAGACCGCCCGCGCCGAGGAGTGCGAGAAGACCACCGGCGCGGCCGTGACCGCGAGCGCGTCGCGCATCGTGGTCGCGGCGACGTGCGAGAGGTCGACGAGCATGCCGATCCGGTTCATCTCGCGGACGACCTCGCGGCCGAACTCGCTCAGGCCCCCGTGCCGGGGCTCGTCGGTCGCCGAATCCGCCCAGTCGATGGTGTCGTTGTGCGTGAGCGTCATGTACCGCACGCCGAGCTGGTGCAGGGCGCGCAGGGTGGCGAGCGAGTTGTTGATGGAGTGCCCGCCCTCGGCGCCCATCAGCGAGGCGATCCGGCCCTCGGCGCGCGCCGCCTCCATGTCGTCGGCCGTCAGAGCCCGCACCAGGTCGTGCGGGTAACGGTCGATCAGCTGGGCGACGACGTCGATCTGCTCCAGGGTGGCGCTGACCGCGTCGTCCCCCGCGTAGTCGGAGCGCACGTAGACCGACCAGAACTGCGCGCCGACCCCGCCGGCGCGCAGCCGGGGGATGTCGGTGTGCAGGTGGCCCTTCTGGTCGCGGCCGATGTCGCGCCGGTCCAGGTCGTAGCGCACGGTCTCGCGCAGGGCCCAGGGCAGGTCGTTGTGTCCGTCGACGACCGGGTGCCCGGCGAGCAGTTCGCGCGCCGCCTCCAGGTGCCGGGCGGCGCCCGTCCCGCCCTCCGTGCTCACTTGCCGAATCCGAACGACTCCTGGCCGGCGACCTTGTTGCGCAGCCGCTTGCCCTTCTCGGTGGCCTGGTCGTTGAGGTCCTGGAGGAAGTCGCTCATGCGCGCCCGCAGCTCCGGGTCGTGCGCGGCCAGCATCCGTACGGCGAGCAGCCCGGCGTTGCGGGCGCCGGCGATCGAGACGGTGGCGACGGGGATTCCGGCCGGCATCTGGACGATCGACATCAGGGAGTCCATGCCGTCGAGGTACTTCAGCGGGACCGGCACGCCGATGACCGGCAGCGGGGTGACGGAGGCGAGCATGCCGGGCAGGTGGGCGGCGCCGCCCGCGCCCGCGATGATCGCCTTGAGGCCGCGCCCGTCGGCCTGCTCCCCGTACGCGATCATCTCGCGCGGCATCCGGTGGGCGGAGAGTACGTCCACCTCGTAGGGGATCTCGAACTCGTCGAGGGCCTGGGCGGCCGCCTCCATGACGGGCCAGTCGGAGTCCGAGCCCATGACGATGCCGATGACGGGAGCTGCTGCGGGGGACGTGCTCATCCCAACTCTCCTTGCGTGGTATTTCCCGGGCTCTGCCGGGGGTGGAAAGGCATCGACGGCCCGGGGCCGCAGCGCGGCGGTCCGCCGCTCCGTGATGCCTTCACCTGGGGTCGCATGCGGGTGGTGACCACCCCTCGCGTCCAGGACGTGGGGGAATCCTCTGTGAAGCGGGCCTTCACGTACCGCTTCCTTCCGAACGGCGCGCAGGCGGCCGAGCTGTCGCCGGCGGTCGCTGCCCGTGGAACGGACGTCGGAGACCTCCTCTCGGCCGACACGCTCCGTGGTGAAGCCGCAACCCCCCACGCGAGGGTGGGAACCCCCTCCCGCGGGGGAGGGGGCAGGTCAAGCCTGGATGGTGCCTCTGAGGTAGCCGGCTGCGTGACGTGCTCGCTCCAGCACATCGTCCAGGTCGTCGCCGTAGGTGTTGACGTGGCCGACCTTGCGGCCGTGTTTCACGTCCTTGCCGTACATGTGGATCTTCAGCTGGGGGTCGTGGGCCATGCAGTGGAGGTACGCCGCGTACATGTCGGGGTAGTCCCCGCCGAGCACGTTCGCCATGACCGTCCAGCGGGCGCGCGGGCGCGGGTCGCCGAGGGGGAGGTCCAGGACGGCCCGTACGTGGTTGGCGAACTGGGAGGTGATGGCACCGTCCTGGGTCCAGTGGCCGCTGTTGTGCGGGCGCATCGCCAGCTCGTTGACCAGGATCCGGCCGTCGGTGGTCTCGAAGAGCTCCACGGCCAGGTGCCCGGTGACCCCGAGCTCCTGGGCGATGCGCAGGGCCAGGGTCTGGGCCTCGCCGGCCAGTTCCTCGGAGAGGTTCGGCGCGGGGGCGATCACCGTGTCGCAGACCCCGTCCACCTGGACGGACTCCACGACGGGGTAGGACACGGCCTGGCCGTGCGGGGAGCGGACGATGTTGGCCGCGAGCTCGCGGACGAAGTCCACCTTCTCCTCGGCCAGGACCGGGACGCCCGCCCTGAACGGGGCCTCGGCGTCCGCCTGCGTACGGACGAACCACACGCCCTTTCCGTCGTACCCGCCGCGCACCGTCTTGAGGATGACGGGGAACCCGCCGACCTCTTCGGCGAAGGCCGCCGCGTCCGCCGGATCGCTCACGATCCGGTGGCGGGGGCTGGGCGCGCCGATCTCGTCGAGCTTGGCGCGCATCACCCCCTTGTCCGCGGCGTGCATCAGCGCGTCGGGCCCCGGCCGGACGGGGATGCCGTCGGCTTCCAGGGCCCGCAGGTGCGCGATGGGCACGTGCTCGTGGTCGAAGGTGATCACGTCACAGCCGCGCGCGAAGGCGCGCAGGGTCTCCAGATCGCGATAGTCGCCGATGACGACGTCGCTCACGACCTGGGCCGCCGAATCCTGTGGGGTGTCACTGAGGATCTTGAATTTGATGCCGAGGGGGATACCCGCCTCGTGGGTCATGCGGGCGAGCTGTCCGCCGCCGACCATGCCGACTACCGGGAACGTCACTCCTCCAGGGTATCCGGCGGTATTCCGCCATCTGGACCCGCATGGGGGACGGTCCTGGCCGGTACCCGGCGCTCGCGGGTGGCGGGTGTGCCGTGTGTCGCACGGCGCCCGAAGGCGCAGACGTACCGGCGGGGCGACACTTAGCATGGGCGGGCACAGGTAGAAACGTGTGACGCCTCATACGGGGGCCCGAAGACAGGACTGAGCCTCATATGAGCAAGCCGGAGAACGGATCCGTCCTCGACCGCGTGCGCGACCTCGCGCGCGAGATCGCCAGGTTCGGTGCCGTCGGCGGGCTGGGGGTCCTGGTCAACCTGGGCGTCTTCAACCTGATCAGGCAGGTCACCGACCTCCAGGTGGTGCGCGCGAGCGTGATAGCCACTCTGGTGGCCATCGTCACGAACTACCTGGGCTTCCGCTACTTCGCCTACCGGGACCGGGCCGACCGGACCGGAGCGGGCCGCACCCGTGAGCTCGGACTGTTCGTCGCGTTCAGCGCGATCGGGCTCGTGATCGAGAACGGCATCCTGTTCACGGCCACGTACGGCTTCCACTGGGACGGGCCGCTCGCCTCGAACTTCTTCAAGTTCACCGGTATCGGCATCGCCACCGTGTTCCGCTTCTGGTCCTACCGGACCTGGGTCTTCAAGGCCCTGCCCGCGTCGGCCGCGGTGTCCCTGGTCGTCGAGCAGCGTGACGGCCAGACCCCGGCGGACATACCGGCCCCGCCTGCGCGGACCCCGGAGACCGCGGCGAACTGAGGCCGCTCTGCCTCTTGCCTCGGGTCCCCTGCCCCTGTCTCTTGCCTCTTGCCTCGCGTCCCCTGCCCCTCGCCCCATGCCCCTTGCCCCCTGCCCGCAGGCGCCCTCAGCGGACCGTCTGCTCCGGTTCGGGGCGCTCCTGCGCGGTCCGGCTGAGGAACAGGGCGAACACCGGCGGCCGGGTCTGGAGCAGCTCCAGGCGGCCGCCGTCGGCCTCCGCGAGGTCCCTGGCCACGGCGAGGCCGATGCCGGTGGAGTTGCGGCCGCTGATGGCCCGCTCGAAGATCCGGTTGCCGAGGTCCGGCGGGACGCCCGGTCCCTCGTCCGTGACCTCCAGTACGGCCTGGTTGCCGATCACCCGGGTCCGCAGGGCCACGGTGCCGCCGCCGTGCATGAGGGAGTTCTCCACCAGGGTCGCCAGGACCTGTGAGACGGCGCCCGGGGTGCCCACGGCGCGGATGCCGGTCTTCCCTGAGCGGACGACGGCCCGGCCGGCGCTGCGGTAGGCGGGGCGCCACTCCTCCAGCTGCTGTTTGACGACCTCGTCCAGGTCGAAGGGGACCGCCGAGCCCGTGCGCGGGTCCCTGGAGTTCGTCAGGAGGCGCTGGACCACGTCCGTGAGCCGTTCCACCTGGGTGAGGGCGATCGTCGCCTCCTCCCGTACGGTCTCCAGGTCGTCGGTGACGGTGATCTCCTCCAGCCTCATCGACAGGGCCGTCAGCGGGGTCCGCAGCTGGTGCGAGGCGTCCGCGGCCAGGCGCCGCTCGGCGGTGAGCATGCGCCCGATCCGCTCGGCGCTGGAGTCCAGTACGTCCGCGACCCGGTCCAGCTCGGGGACCCCGTACCGCTTGTGGCGGGGCCGCGGGTCACCCGATCCCAGGCGCTCGGCCGTCTCGGCGAGGTCGGTCAGCGGGGAGGCCAGCCGGTTGGCCTGGCGTACGGCGAGCAGGACGGCCGCCACGACGGCGAGCAGCGCGACGGCGCCGACCACGGCCAGGGTCCGGCCGACCTCACGGGTGACGGTGGAGCGGGACTCCTCGACGACCACGGTCTCGCCCTGCTCCCCGCGGGCGGTGCCCCGGATGACGCTCTCCGTGATGGGCGGGCCGATCTCGACGGGCTCCCGGCCGGGGATCGTGATCCGGGCGTACCGGCCGGGGTCGAGCTGTTCGGCGAGCGCGGCGGGGTCGACCTGCTTCTTCTCCAGGACGTCGCTCTCGACGATGCCCACCAGCCGCAGCGCCTCGGACTCGATGCGGTCCTGGGCGCTGCTGGTGATGGTGCGGGTCTCGACGATGACGAGGGAGACCCCGAAGACGGCGATGACGACGAGCACCACGGCGAGCGTGGAGTTGATCAGGCGGCGGCGCATGGCTCAGAGAATGCCCTAGATATGCGGTCCGGGGTGGTTTCAGCTCTTCTCGAAGCGGAAGCCGACCCCACGGACGGTGGCGATGTAGCGGGGGTTGGCCGCGTCGTCGCCGAGCTTCTTGCGCAGCCAGGAGATGTGCATGTCGAGGGTCTTGGTGGAGGACCACCAGGTGGTGTCCCAGACCTCGCGCATCAGCTGGTCGCGGGTAACGACCCGGCCGGCGTCGCGGACGAGGACCCGCAGCAGGTCGAACTCCTTCGCCGTGAGCTGGAGCTCCTCCTCGCCCATCCAGGCGCGGTGCGATTCGACGTCGATGCGCACCCCGTGGGTGGCGGGGGCCTGGGAGGCCTCGGTGGCGCCGCGCCGCAGCAGGGCCCGGACGCGGGCGAGCAGCTCGGCGAGGCGGAAGGGCTTGGTCACGTAGTCGTCGGCGCCGGCGTCCAGGCCCACGACCGTGTCGACCTCGTCGGCGCGTGCGGTCAGGACCAGGATCGGGAACCCGTGGCCCTCGGCGCGCAGCCGGCGGGCGACCTCCAGACCGTCCATGCCCGGCAGGCCCAGGTCCAGGACGACGAGATCGATGCCGCCCTGCAGTCCCGCGTCCAGGGCGGTGGGGCCGTCCTCCCGGACCTCGACCTCGTACCCTTCCCGGCGCAGGGCGCGGGCCAGGGGTTCCGAGATGGATGCGTCGTCCTCGGCGAGCAGTACACGCGTCATGTGGGTGATGGTAGTCCGCGGCGGGGGAAAGAAGAGGCCCGTGTGCAGACCCCTCTCTATCTGGGCTTACGAACTACTAACCACCTTCGAATGTGGCCCGCTGGTTCCACTCTCACCTGTGATCCATCTCTCAAGTGCATTCATATCCGGCACTGTCGTGTCGTATGGTGTCGAGACGCCTGATGCACTACCTCCACGAGACTTTCGAGCGAAAACCAGCCGAAAGTCTCTATTTCTGCCCTGATCGGGCAGGCATTGTTGTCACACCGCCCGTTCCGGGCCCGATGACAGTGAATGACCTATGGGCCGGGCCCTTCGCGCGATGGAGCGCGGAGGGCGTGGATCCCGGTTACGGATGTTCCTTCGTCTTCGCCCCCGCGGAGCGAGACCCCCCGGGCGTGGGGGCCGGGACACCCGCCGCCGGTACCGGCCACCCCTCACCGGGCGCCGTCGAGCTCACGAAGCCGCGCGTCCCGAGCAAGCAAGGATCGACCATGGCTTCCAGCCTGACGAAGGACTCGGCCGGTACCTCGACCGAGAAGACCTTCCTCGGACACCCCAGCGGCCTCGCCTTCCTCTTCATGACGGAGATGTGGGAGCGCTACAGCTTCTACGGCATGCGCGCACTCCTCGTGCTCTTCCTCGCCACCAACGTGGCCGACGGTGGTCTCGGGATGAACGACGCGACCGCGGTCGCGATCTACTCCGTGTACAACGCGATGGTCTACCTGCTCGCCCTCCCGGGCGGCTGGCTCGGTGACCGCGTGTGGGGCGCCCGCAAGGCCGTCGCCGTCGCCGGTGTCGTGATCATGACGGGTCACTTCCTGCTCGCGGTGCCCTCGTCGGTCTCGTTCTTCATCGGTCTGGCGCTCATCGCCGCCGGTTCCGGTGTGCTCAAGGCCAACATCTCCACGATGGTCGGCCAGCTGTACACCGACAAGAACGACCCCCGTCGTGACGGTGGCTTCACGATCTTCTACATGGGCATCAACCTCGGTGCCTTCGTCGCGCCGCTGACCATCGGCTACGTCGGCCAGGAGATCAACTGGCACCTCGGCTTCGCCATGGCCGGTGTCGGCATGGCCCTCGGCCTCGCCTTCTACTTCTTCGGCTTCCGCCACCTGAACCCGGTCTCCAACCAGGTTCCGAGCCCGCTGAGCGCCGCCGAGAAGTCCTCCGTCCTCAAGAAGGGCCTGATCTGGCTCGGCGTCGCCGCCGCCGCCTACGCGGTCATCGGCCTGGCCGGCATCTTCACGATCAACTACGCGCTGTGGCCGCTGACCATCGCCGGCCTGCTCCTCCCCGCCTGGGCGATCCTGCGCATCAAGCGCGACAAGGACCTGACGGGTGTCGAGCGCTCGCGCATGTCGGCGTACGTCTGGTTCTTCGCCGCCGCCGCGATCTTCTGGGCGATCTACGACCAGACCGGCTCCACGCTGGCCCTGTTCGCGAAGGACAGCACGGACAGCACGCTGTTCGGCTTCAACTTCCCGGAGAGCTGGTTCCAGTCGCTGAACCCGCTGTTCGTGATGGCCCTCGCACCCCTGTTCGCGATGCTGTGGGTGGCGCTGGCCCGTCGCTCCAAGGAGCCCACCACCCTCGCGAAGTTCTCCTTCGCGCTGGTCATGATCGGCGTCTCCTTCGGCGTCATGATGGTCGCCCAGGGCCTGGCCGGCGGCGACACGAAGGTCAGCCCGATGTGGCTGGTCGGTGTCTACTTCATCCAGACCGTCGGTGAGCTCACCCTCTCCCCCGTCGGCCTGTCGCTGACCACCAAGCTGGCTCCGCAGAAGTACGCCTCCCAGATGATGGGTGTCTTCTTCCTCGCGGTCACCGCCGGTGACTCCACGATCGCGCTGCTCCAGCTGCTCGGCGCCCCGACGGACACCCAGGGCTGGTTCGCCACCCAGGGCGTGCTCGCGGTGCTCGCCGGTCTCGCGATCTACATGTACCGCAAGAAGGTCCAGCCCCTCATGGGCGGCGTGCACTGACGCACCCCCCGACAGGGCGAACGGCCCGGCACACCGAAGGGTGTGCCGGGCCGTTCTGCCGTTCCGGGTCCGTCGGCTACGCCCCTACCGCTGGCCGCGCAGGCGGCGCCACGGGGTGAAGGTGAAGACCGCCGCACCGAGCAGGATGACCGTGCCGGCGACCAGGGCCAGGGCCTTGACCCCGCCGCCGTCCGACGCCCCGGTCTCGGCGAGGCCGCCCGAGGTGCTGCCGGACGTGCTGCCCGAGGTGCTGGACCCGGAGCCGCCGGGCTGGGCGGCGGTGTCCAGCGTGAGCGACACCGCGCTGGTGGTCGCGGCGCAGGGCACCACGATCGGGGCGGCGCCCGGCGCCATGACCACGTTGATCGTCAGCTGGCCCGGGGTCAGCGTGGTCCTGCCGGTCCTGCCCGGCTTGTAGGTGCCGGTCATGTCGTTGAGGCTGACCGGCGAGCCGGCCTTGATCGCCTCGGCGTTCGCCGGACCGGCGACCTTGACGATGCCGCTGTCGGCGCCGCCCAGCTTGATGTCCATCGAGGGCTTGAGGGCCCCCGCAGGAAGGTCCGCGGGGCTGTTCATCACGCCCTTGGCGGTCGTGGCGGTCAGGTCGTAGCTGCCGCCGTTCTTCTTCGCGTTGATCGTCACCTTGCCCTTCAGGGGGCCGCCGGGGATGAAGGCCCCGCAGTCGAAGGTGACGTCGACGGTCTGGCCCGGGAAGTCGCTCTGGCCCCCGCCGGACGGGGAGGGCGCCGGGCTGGTGGGCGGCCGGCTGCTCGGCGGGGCGCTCGTCGGCGGCTTGCTGGTCGGCGGCGGGCTCGTCGGCGGCTTGCTGCTCGGCGGCGGGCTCGTCGGGGGCTGGGTGGGGCCCCCGACCGTCACGTCGAGTTCCAGCGACGGCGCCGGGCTGTTGCCCGGGGTGCAGGTGGAGGTGGTACCCATCGCCTTGATCAGCAGGACACCGGCGGTGAAGGTGACCTTGCCGGACTTCTTGGGCGTGTACGTGCCCGACAGGTCGCTGATCTTGATGGGCGTGTTGGCCGGGATCGGTTCGGGGTTGGCCGGGCCGGTGACATCGACCGTCCCCGTCTCGGCGCCGCCCAGGACGATCTTCGCGCTCGGGGTCATCGCGCCCTTGCCGAGCTCGATGGGGCTGGAGGAGACGCCCTTCTGGAAGGACATCGTCAGCTTGTACCCGCTGCCCTCCTTGACGGCCTTGATGTCGATCGGCGAGACCGCCGACTTGTCCCCGATGGGGGTCTTGCAGTCGTACTTGACGTCGACCACGTCCGCCTGGGCGGGTGTGGCCCCCATGGCGATGCCCGCGCCGCCGAGCAGCAGCGCGACCGCGGCCGCGCTCGCCCTCCGTTGGGTTTTCACTGAAGTCCCTTCGTCGTCGGACTGTTCTCAGACGGTGCGGACGTCTGTGGTGCAGTTGCTTCTGTTCCCTGTGGTGCGGATGGCTCCTGTGGAGCAGATGGTGCGGGTGGTACCTGTGGTGCGTGATCCTTCGGCGATGCGGAGGGATCCGGTGTCCCCGGCGCGCTGTCCGGGGTGAACCACGGCAGTACCGCCGTGGTGGTCTGTGGGGGTTCGGCCGCCGGGGCGGAGCGGGCCCGTGGTCCTCGTACGGGTCCCCGCGCGGGCCCCCGTACCGCCGGGATCCGCGGCAGCCGGGCGGTCACCGCCACCGCCGGGTCGGCCTGCGGCCGGTGGCCGCGGTGGCGGCCCGACTCGCGGGGGCGGACCTTGTCGACGACGGCCATGCCGATCCGGAAGATCCCGGCCGGGATCACCAGGAGGAGCAGGCCCCAGAACAGCAGCACCCCGTACGGGCGGGCCACACCCCAGGGCTGTGTGGCCAGGACCGTCTCCCCGTACTTGAGGGAGAGGGTGTAGTCGCCGTGGGCACCGGCCGTCAGGGTGGCGTCGAGGGAGACCTCCGCCTTGCCCCCGGGTGGGATGGTGCCCCTCCAGCGGACCTCCTCCCAGGTCGGGGCGAACACCCCGTGGGCGGTGCCGAGCTGGAAGACCGGGTCCTTGACCGCGGCGGAGCCGAGATTGCCCACGGTGACCGTGAACTTCCGGCCGGGCGGGGCACCGAACCAGGTCAGCACCCCGTCCTCGCCCTTGAGCTGGACTCCGGTCAGCAGGGCGAGCCGGGCCGTGCCGCCCTCGGCGGGCAGGTCGGCCACCGGGTGGTCGGTGATCTTCAGCGGGGCCCCGACGGTGGACTGGTCCCCGTTGACGGAGGTCACGTTGACCACGCAGGGGCAGGGCTTGGGCGGGGCGACCACCGGGAGCTGGGCGGAGAAGTGCCCGTCGTCGGCGACCGAGACGGCCACGCCGTCGGCGTTGGCACAGCTGTTGGTGCCGCCGATCATGTTCTGCCCGCAGACCAGCAGCATCACCATGGTCTTGGCCCGCCAGCCCGTTCCGGTGACGGCTATCTCCGTACCCTTGGCGGCCTCCTTGAGCGAGAGGGCCACCGCGGGTTCGGCCCTGTCGTCCGCCGCGGCCGGGGGCGCCGCGGACAGCGCGAGCGCGCACGCCACCAGCCCCGCCGCCAGCCCCGCGCATCCCGCCGCGACCAGGGCCCTGACCTTGCCGCCGTGTCTCCCACCGGCCTTGGCGCTCACCTGGGTGCTCCCGTCAACTCGTGTTCCGGCGCTGGGGCTTCTTCGGGTACGGCGCTCCCGTGCGGCGCGGGCCCGGACCCCGGTCCCGACCTGCCGGACCGGGTCCGCCGCTTGCGTTCGAGGAGCAGGGCGGCCGCCGCGACGGCGCCGAGGCCCAGCAGCCCGAGGCCGGTCGTGCCCGCGATCCCCCAGGGCACGAACCAGGCCGAAGCCCTCCCCGTGGCGCGGGCGCCGCCGGGGGCCGTGACGGTGAGGGTCAGGGCGACCCGGTCGAACACGGGCGCGCCGGGCCAGGGTTCGGTCAGCTCCACGCGCTGGCCGGGCAGCACCTCGACCGGCAGGGTGCGGGCGCTGCGGCCCGCGACCTTGCCGAGGGCGCCCTCGGCACGGATGGCGAGCTCGGGGGCCAGGGCCACGTTGCCGCGGTTGACCACGGTGTACGCGACGCGCGCGGCCGCGCCCTTGCCCCGTACGGAGACGTCCTCGACGGTGAGCGCCGCCAGCGCCGGGCCGCCGACGCGCAGGTGGACCCGTACGCCCACCTCGCGGCCGGCCTCGGTGGCGACGACGGCGGCCGGGTGGTCGCCCGGCGGGGAGCCGGGCGGCACGGTGACGGTGAAGGGGACCACGGCGCGGGTGTGCGCCGGGACCTTGACCGTGGTGGCCGCGCCGAAGCTGATCCAGGGGCCCGCCCCGGTGCCGTGCCCTTCCGGGCCGCCTCCGGCGGCGGGCTCGGCGGGGCGCACCGCGAAGGCCCCGTCCGCCGTGTTGTAGACGTCGGCGCCGCGCAGGGTGATGGTGCGCTCGTGGTCGCTGGTGTTGGCCAGGGCGAGGCGGTCCTCCAGCACCGTGCCGGAGGGCCCCGCGAGGTAGAAGTACGGGCGGGCCCCGGCCTTCGCCGCCGCCGGCGTGCTCCCGGCGACGGGCTCGGCGGTC
>NZ_JBEXPT010000032.1:0-55695 GCF_040612195.1 Streptomyces sp. NPDC006450
GCGGCGCCGCGCGCCGCCGGCCCCCCCCCCCCCCCCCCCGCGGGCGCCCCCCACGCCCGTTTCCGTACGCGAGGACGCCCGCCGTGCCGCTATTCGAGGCTCGGCGCGATCCGGGACGGGCCGGCCGACGGATCGGACAGCAGCTTGTCGTGGAGCTGCCGGCCCTCGTCCGTGAGCTGCTGCGGGCCGCTGTGCGGGGGCACGCCCGACACGCTCGCGCCGGGGGCGCGCGGAGGCTCGTACTCGGTCGGCGCGGTCACCCAGGTGTAGGCCGTCGCTGCAGCAATGGCCGCCGTCACTCCGATCACGGCCCGCGTCCACAGCCGGGTGCGGTGCTCGCCGGTCATCCGTACGACGGCTGCCGGGCGCGGCTCCAGCGGGAGGGCCGGTCTCAGCGCGCCGAGCCGCTCGCGCAGCACCGCGGACTGCTTCGCGGGCGCTACGCCGTCCAGTTCGGGGAGCTGGTCGGCGAGGTCGGCGTGCGCGTTGACGAGCCGGCATCCGGCGGTCGGCGTGGACGCCTCGGTCTCGGCGGCGGTGTCGGGGAGGTCCAGCCCGACGCCGTCGTAGAGCAGCACGGTGCGGCGGTGGGCGGGGGGCAGTCCGAGCATCGCGTCCAGCAGGAGGCGGTCCGCGGGGTCGGCCGGGGGCTCGTCGGGGTGCCGGTGGGAACGCCGGAACCGGTGCCAGGGGGAGAGCGCGTACTCGTACGTCGCCGCGCGCACCCACCCGACCGGATCGGGATCGGTGGCGACCTCGGGCCAGCGCTCCCAGGCCTGCTGGAAGGCGTGCTCCACGGCCTCACAGGCGAGGGCGTGGCGGCCGGTGAGGAGGTAGGCCTGGCGGGCCAGCGCGGGGGCGGTGCGCTCGTAGAGGGCGTCGAAGGCGGAGATCGCCGTCACCGTCGGGCCGGCGCATACGTCGGGGTCGTCCTGGGAGGCCCCTTCGTCGAGGTCGGCCTGGGAGGCCCCTTCGGGGGCGGTACGGGCCTGCGCGGCCGGGCCGTCCGCCGCGCCGGCGTCTCCCCCGGGAGCCACCGGGCCGGCGTCCTTCCCGGCCGGCGCGGAGTCCGGAGCGGAGGCCTTGCCGGCGGTCTTCCCGGCGGCTCTCGCGGTGGCCGGTGCGGGGTCCGAACCGGAGCCGGGCTCGGAGCCGGGCTCGGTGCCCGGCTCGGAGTCAGAACCGTATCCCGGTCCGGTGGTGCTCGTTCGGGTGGCAGTTTCGGAGCCACGTCCGGCGGGGTTCCCCGTGCCCGGCGCGGTACTCGGCGCGGCCGCCACGGGGCGCGCCTCGGAGTCCGCCCCGGCGCCTGAGCCGGTGTCAGGGGCCGTGCCCGTCCCGGTGCCCGGGGGGAGGGGGCCGCCGGGTCGGAGGGCCGCGAAGCCGCCTCCGCCGTGGCCGCCGCCCCCCGGGGTGGCTCCGGCCTTGACCGTGGACTTGGACTCGTGCCGGGGCATCGCGACGTTCGGCTTCGCGGCGCGCTTGACGGCGGCCCTGGGCCGGGTCTGCGACCCGGTGGGCCGGGTGAGTCCGCGCATCAGGCGCAGCCCGAACCGGCCCTCGGGGGCGTCAGCGTCTGACGCGGCGTCTGTGTCGGCGGAGAGGGAGCCGGTTGCCGCCTCGGGGTGCTCGGCGTCGTCGCCGTCGAGCGGTGTCCCGGACGCCGGGCTCGGGGCTGACGCCGCGTCCGCGTCCGCCCCGGCGGGGCCGGTTGCGGCGGTCGCCCCGGCCGTGGACCCGCCGACGGCGGTGGCACCGACGGCGGTCGCCCCGGCCTGCGGTGTGGCGGCGCCGTTGGCCCAGGCGGGGCGGGTGGGCCGGGTGGGCGTACCGGCGGCGGCGCCCGCCCCGGCGCTGTCGCTCCGGGCCTGCGCGGGGCCGGTCGAGGGGCCGCCGCCTCCGGGCCCGTCGGCCCGGTCCGGGCGCGCCGCGGCGGCGGACCCCGCGGCCGGGCCGTGCGGGGAAGCCGATCCGTCGGCCCGTGCGGTGGGGCCCGAGGGGGCGGAGGCGGGGGACTCGCTTGCGGACAGCCTGCTCAGGAGCTTGGAGTAGGCCTCCAGCTTGCGGCCCCGGGGGTGGGTGCGGCCGGTCTCCCAGGAGCGGACCGTGTTCGACGTGACGCCCACTGCCGCCGCGACCTCATCGTGCGTCAGGTCGGCCGCTTCGCGCAGGCGTCGGCGTTCCTTCGGGGTGGGGAGGCCCAGCTCCGTGACGCTTTGTGTCATGCCACACTCCCCGCGACCCGGACGCCCTGAGCGAAAAAGTACATAAACGTATATTGAGCGACACCACGGTCATTCGCCTGTTACCCGCCCATAGCGCGTGTCGTTGGCACCATGGCGGGGTGACCCAAGTGACCGAACGCGGGACCTCGTTGCCCATGCCCCCCAGGGCCCCCGCACGGCGCCGTTCACCGGCGGCCGCCGCGTGTGTCGTGGGTGGCGCCGTCGCCGCAGTGCTGGGGCTCGGTTTCCTCGCCGTGCTCGTCATCGTGCTGTGGATCAGCTCCCCCTACCCCGACAGCGGCCCCGGCGGCGCCCTGCACCTCGCCGCGGGCCTCTGGCTGCTCGCCCACGGGACCGACCTCGTCCGCTACGAGACCCTCTCCGGGGTGCCCGCCCCCGTCGGCCTGACCCCGTTGCTGCTCGTGGCCCTGCCCGCGCTGCTCATCCGGCGCGCCGCCCGGCTCGGCAGCGCCGCGCAGGTGGACCGGGGCGCGGAGCCGCTGCCCGCGGGCGTGGTGTTCTCCGCCGTGCTCTGCGGCTACCTCGGGGTCGGCGCCCTGGCCGTCGTGTACGCCGCCGCCGGGCCGATGCCCGCCGACCCGCTCAGCGCGG
This sequence comes from Streptomyces sp. NPDC006450, assembly GCF_040612195.1. Taxonomy (NCBI): domain Bacteria; kingdom Bacillati; phylum Actinomycetota; class Actinomycetes; order Kitasatosporales; family Streptomycetaceae; genus Streptomyces; species Streptomyces sp. NPDC006450. The sequence goes on from NZ_JBEXPT010000032.1 coordinate 2,838, forward strand.
CCCGGCACCTCCCGGTCGTCGCCGCCCTCGCCGCCGCCGGCGGGGTCTGGGAGTCCCGGGGGAGGCCGCTCGGGCAGCTGCCCGGCCGGCTCACCCGGCCCCGTTACGCCCTCGCGCTGCGGGCCGGCGCGGGCGGGGTACTGGTGCTCCTCGGCGGCGGCGCCCTGCTGGTCGGGGCCTCGCTGGCCTGGCACGGGGCGGAGGTGCGGGGCTCCTTCGGGGCGCTGACCGGGGACTGGTCGGGCCGCTTCGCGGTGCTGCTGCTCGCCCTCCTGCTGATCCCGAACGCCGTCGTCTGGGGCGCGGCCTACGCCCTCGGTCCCGGCTTCGCGCTGGGCGGTGAAGCCCGGTGGCGGGGAAGCCTGGTGGCGGGGAAGCCTGGTGGCGGCGCCTCCCCCCTCAGCCCGCCTGAGCGGTGGCGCCCCGATCGCCCAGGCGCAGGTCGGCGGAGGCCATCGCGGAGGCCTCCCGCTCGTCAGCGGTCGGCGACAGGGCGACGAACGCGGAGGTGATGAAGAGGTAGGAGCCGAGGCCGACGGCGAGCGGGAAGATGAACTGCATGGCGGTGGCGCCCGGCAGGGCCGCGTCCGAAGGGGTGACCTCGACGGCCACGGCGAGCATGCCGGTGTAGTGCATGCTGCTGACGGCGCCGCCCATGACGAGCGAGGCGACGGCGACGGCGGCCGGGGACTTGATGTTGAGGGCCGCCCACAGGGCGGCCGTGGCCGCGACGACCGCGATGGCGATCGAGAGCCCGACCGTGAGCGGATCGTAGGAGACCGAGCCGTGCAGGCGCAGGGCCGCCATGCCGAGGTAGTGCATGCTGGCGACGCCGAGGCCGGTGGTCAGGCCGCCGAGGACGAGGGCCCGGCCGCGGTCCTTCCCGTAGCCGACGGCGAAGACTCCCGCGCCGACGACGAGCATCGCGACGAGGAGGCTGAGGATGGTCAGCGGCACGTTGTAGCGGATCTCGGTCCCGGTGACGTGGAAACCGAGCATGGCGACGAAGTGCATCGTCCAGATCCCGGTGCCGATGGCCGAGGCCGCCGCGAGGAGCCAGTTGCGGCGGGAGGCTCCGGTCGTCGCGGCGAGCGCGCGAACGGTGCAGCGCAGGCCGAGGGCGGCGCCGATCGAAGCCATCACGTATGACAGCGCGGGGGTAAGCCAGCCATAGGCGGCGTGGTCCAGGTGTCCCATGGCCACGGAAGCTAGTCCGGGTGAGGGAGCGAACACGGGCCGCATTTCGAAAGCCACTGGAACTGCTGGAATATGACAGAGATACGTTCATCTGCGATCACACCGCGTACCACCTTGCACACGTTCCGCAGGCATGTGCCGGTGCCCCGGTGGGGGATCATGGGCACATGAGCGAAGACCGCACACAGGATCACACCCAGGACCGGCCTCAGGACCCCGCTCGGGAGCGGCCCCGGGACCAGACGAGGGACCGCGGCCACGTCCAGGCGTTCTTCGGGGCGCGCGCGGCCGGCTGGGACCGCAAGTTCCCCGGGGACGAGCCCGCCTTCGCGACGGCCGTGGGCGAGTTCGGCCTACGTCCCGGGGACCGGGTGCTCGACGCGGGCTGCGGCACCGGGCGGGCCCTGACCGCGCTGCGCGCGGCCGTCGGCCCGTCGGGAACGGTGCTCGGCGCCGACGTCACCCCGCAGATGCTGATCGCCGCGCACGAGGCCGGTCGGGACGCGGAGGGCGCCCTGCTCCTGGCGGACGTGGCCCGGCTGCCGCTGCGTGACGGGGTGCTGGACGCCGTGTTCGCCGCGGGTCTCGTCGCCCATCTGCCCGATCCGGGAGACAACTTGCGCGAGCTCGCCCGCGTGGTCCGCCCGGGCGGCCGGCTCGCGCTGTTCCACCCCATCGGCAGGGCGGCCCTCGCGGCGCGCCACGGCCGCGAGCTCACCCCGGACGACATGCGCGCCGAGCACAACCTCGGCCCGCTCCTGGCCGGTTCGGGCTGGCAGCTGACCTCGTACGCCGACGAGGACACCCGCTTCCTCGCGCTGGCGGTCCGCACCCCCTGACCAACGAACCTTCTACGTCGGCCAGTTGCCCGGCGCCGGATCCGCGGAGGCACCCCGGCTGCCGGCATCGCGGACGTGCGGGCCGGACCGGCGCGCGGGCCCGCACACACCCGGTGCGGCCGCGCCGGCGTGCGACGCGCTCCCCCGGGGCACGCCGTCGGTGGCGCCGAACCGATTTCGGCGGCGGGCGGTCGACCCTCCGCGCAGGTGGCGGGCTCGGAAATCGCCTCCCGCCAGCTCTCGACGCGGTGGTTACTCGCTGGTTAGGGTGCGCCGACGAGAGAACGACCGGGAGGCCACGTGTCCGAAGAGGAGGACGGCGGTTCGCTGTACGTGCTGACTGCCGTGCTGCTGACCCCCGCGCAGTTCCCGAGCATCCTGGGTGACGACTACCCCGAGGCCTGCTCGCTGCTGGGCGTGCCGCCGGCGGCCGCCGGGTACGGCCTGGTGCTGGGGCAGGACGAGGAGGGGGCGCGCTGGACGGTCGTGGTCGACGACGTCTCGCTCGTGGCCATGGCCATCGCCTCGTGGGACTGCGGTATGGAGTACGACCTGTCCCCCGACGAACGGTCCATCGTGATCTCGCTGGCGGGCTGGCCCCTGGCGCTCGCGGTGGCCACGGGCGGGATCCCCGATCCGCACGACCCCGAGCAGGGCGCGGACGGCACGGGACGGGTGCCGCTGGCCCCGCCGTCGGCGGAGGTCTGGGGGCCGGTGCAGCGGCGGATGGGAGCCGACCAGATCGCCCGGGAGTGGGCCGACTGGAGCGAGCGCGCGGCCACCGACGGCGGGGCCGCGGCCACCGCCCACCCCGGCCTGGCGCGGGCCCTGGAGGAAGCCCTGGGGTACACGCAGAGCCCGCCGCCGCCCGGCAGGGTGCGGTCGTCCTACGCGGGCGACGAGGCGCGGACGCTGCGCGTCGACGGACCGGGCTGGTCGCTGGTGGCCCGCACCGGCGGGGCGGCCTTCGTCCTGCTGGACGAGGAGCCGAGCGAGGTGCTGGCCGTACCGCACGAGGCGCACGGGAATCTCCCGGAGCTGTCGGAGCTGCTCGCGGGGCTGGACCGGGTCGCTGTGCGGCCGGCCTGAGCGGGGCCGGGGTGGGGTGCGCGTGCGCGGTACGTGCGAGATCTGAGACGGGTGTGAAGGGGGAGGACGCACTGATGGATCCGGTGGTGGTGGTTCCGGTGGGCGTGGTGGTCGGTGGCCGCTCGGCGGTCGTCGACGACGACTGGGGGCGGGAGACGGCGGTGATCCGCCTGGACCCGGAGCGGTTCGGTCCGCAAGCCCTGTACGGGCTGGAGGACTTCTCGCACGTCGAGGTGGTCTTCCACTTCGACCGGGTGCCGGAGGACAAGATCGAGACGGGGGCGCGACACCCCCGGGGCAATCAGGAGTGGCCGCTCGTGGGCATCTTCGCCCAGCGCGGCAAGAACCGCCCCAACCGGCTGGGCCTCTCGCGCTGTCGCGTCCTGAAGGTGGACCTGCGGGCGGCGGACGGTCCGGAGTTGCACGTGGAGGGGCTGGACGCGGTCGCGGGGACTCCGGTGCTCGACCTCAAGCCGTACATGACGGAGTTCGGCCCGCGCGGCGAGCACCGCCAGCCGGAGTGGGCGACGGAGCTGATGCGCGACTACTACTGAGTCGCGCGGGGTGGGGCGGGGCGCCGAGTGTAGGGTCCGGGATTCCGTGAGCACGTGCGGCAGGCCGCAACGGGGCTCGAGGAACGGGGCCGGGTGCGGCCCGAGCCGACAGGAGGACGGCATGAGCGTGGTGACCCGTCTGGTCACTTACACCGATCTGGACGTCGGCGCCACGAGCGCTCGGCAGTTGTCGGTGTCGGCACGGCTCGAGGCCGTGCTCGCGGACGGCCGCAGCGTGGTGCTGCTCGACGATCGCGGCTGGAGCAGTTCGGGCCCTGCGGACATCCGGGCGCTGAGCTCTGCCGAGGACATCGAGGAGACGGCCCGGACGGTGGTCGGGCCGGACGAGCCGTTCGACGGCATGACGCAGGAGCAGATGGCTGCCGGACACTGGGGCTACCTGGCCGATGTCCTCGGGCAGCAGGGGGTGGACGTGCCCGCGCACGAGCTGCGGCGGCTGCCCCATGACGTGGTGCTCAGCGAGCGCCTGCGCGCGTGGATCGGACCGGAGAGCGGCTGAGGGACCCGGCGCCGGTCGGTCGGCGCACTGATCGCCGACCGGTGCACGCCGGGCCTCGGGCCCGGCGGGTCAGACGCGGTCGAGGGGGACGTGCGGGGTCGGGGGGAGGGTGACCTCGATGGGATCGCCGGGGTGGATGGTGCCGCCCCGGTGGACCACGCCCATGATGCCGGCCTTGCGGAGCAGGTTGCCCTCCTCGTCGCGGCCCACCACCCGCTTGAGCAGCCCGTGCTGGAAGTTGTCGATCTGCAGGCACGGGTTGCGCAGCCCGGTCACCTCGACCACCGCATCCGCACCGAGACGCAGCAACGTACCGGTCGGCAGGGCGAGCAGGTCTATGCCCTCGGTGGTGACGTTCTCCCCGAGCTGGCCCGGCGCGACCTGGTGGCCGGCCTCGGCCACCTCCTCGAAGAGCTCCCGGTGGATCAGGTGCACCTGCCGCAGGTTCGGCTGCGTGGGGTCCTGGGCCACGCGGGAACGGTGCTTGACCGTGACCCCCGCGTGGACGTCTCCCTCGACCCCGAGCCCCTCGAGGAGCGTGATGCTCTCGCGCGTGGGCTTGGTGAACGAATAGACCCCGTTGCTGCTGACCGCCGCGACCTGTGCCACGCCCGCCGGGCTCGTCGTACTCATGGTCGTCCCCCCTGCCGCCGTCAGCGGCCGATCTGCTTCCTGGACATGCCCCGCAGCCTACGACGCTGGGAGGAGTCCAACAGCAGGTATGCGGCCACGGGAACTCCGATCAGGACCAGCAGGCCGGCCCAGAACCCGACCGCCCAGAACAGCACGATGGCTGCCACCACACCGGCAACCGCGATCTTTCCGCTCGTGGACATCTGCGGCACCCTCTTTCTCCGTCGGCCACTACCCCACACAACGCGCGTTCCGGCCCCCGCGTTCCCGCCCCCGCACGCGGGCTCGTTCAGGTCCGCTCGCACATTCAGGCTCGCGCGAGCGACCGGGGAAGTGACCCGGGTCACGGTGTCGCCACGGGGCGCGGCAGCCTCGGGTGGGTTACCCTCGGCCACCTCGTATTCGGTAGTCAAGTTTGAGGAATGTGTGCTCCCGACGATCTCCGGCCTCATCCCCTGCTCCGCCGTCTTCCTCCCCGCCGAACCGGCCCGCGACGGCCGGATCGCCTTCTGGCGGGCGGAACCGGCCGAGGGCCCGCACCTGGACGGCCAGGGCGCCGCCGAGCAGCTCACCATCGTCACGCCCGACCTGCGGCGCACCACCGTGACGGCCACCGTGCTACCCCTCGCTGAAGCCCTGCCCCTGCTGACCCGGGTCCGGGCCGCCGCATCGGCCGGCGCCGCGCCCTTCTGGGGCGCTGCCGCCCTGCTGGCCCTGCGCTTCGCCGCCCGCGGGCTGCTGCTGCCCGGACTGAGCCCCGCCGGCTACGACGCCTGGCGGCTCGGGCCGCTGGACGCCGCCGACCTGGAGGAGGTCCGGGAGCTGGCGGCGGCCATGCCGCCCGACGCGCACTGCGTACCGGCCGACCCCGGCGACAGCCTCGACAGCGCCGACAGCCGCGACGGCGACGACCGGGCCGGCACCGCTCCCGGCGCCCCGCTGCGGCTGCCCGCCCCGGAGCCGCTGCTGCGCGCCTTCCTCGACGCCGTCGCCGACACCCTGCCCCGCTCCCCCGCCGCACCCGCCGCCGCCGGCGGCCCCGCCTTCGCTGCCCGCCCGGCCCGGCTCCACCCCGAGCTGCGCGACTGGGCCGCGGAGGTGGCGGCCGGGCACGACGCCGGGGTGCGGGTCTCGCTCCGCATCGAGGTGGACCCGGACGCCGAACCCCCCGCCTTCCGCGCCGTCCTGCAGATGCACGGCCTCGCCGACGCCACCCTCGTCGCGGACGCCGCCGACGTCTGGGCCGGCTCCGGGCCCGCCGCGGCCGCCTTCCCGCCCCGCGCCCGCCTGGACGCGCTCCGCGCCCTGCGCCGCGCCGCCCGGCTGTGGCCGCCGCTCGCGCCGCTGCTCGGCGCGGCCGTACCCGACGCGGTGAACCTCGCCGACGAGGAGGTCGCGGAGCTGCTCGGGGAGGCCTCCGGCGCCCTGGCGGCCGACGGGGTACAGGTGCACTGGCCGCGCGGGCTCGCCCGTACGCTCACGGCGCGGGCCGTCGTGGGCCGGCCCGCCACCGGCTCCGCCCTGCCCGCCCTTCCCTCCCCTGCCGGTCCGCTCTCCGCCACCTCGGCGCACCCCGTCGGCTGGCGGTACGCCCTGGGCGGCCAGGGCGATCTGACCGCCGAGGAACTGGACCGGCTCGCCGAGGCGAAGCGGCCCCTGGTCCGGCTGCGCGACCAGTGGGTCCTGATCGATCCGGCCGCGGCCCGCCGGGCCCGGGCCCTCGCCCGCCAGAACCGCGAGGTGACGGCCGCCGACGCGCTGGCCGCCGTACTGACCGGCTCGGCGGAGCTCGACGGCACGCGGTACGACGTGGAGGCCACCGGTGCGCTGGAACGGCTCCGCACGCTCCTCACCACGGACCCCGAGCGTGCGGAACAGGAACAGGAACAGGAACCGGATCCCGCAGCCCCGGAGCCCCCGGCTCCCGGGCACGGCGCCCCGGAGCACGGCGCCCCGGAGCACGCCGCCGCGCAGGCCGACGTGCAGGCCCCGGCCGCCCTGCGCGCCGGCCTGCGCGACTACCAGCTCCGCGGCCTGCGCTGGCTCGCCCGCCTGACCGGGCTCGGCTTCGGAGCGTGCCTCGCCGACGACATGGGGCTGGGCAAGACCGTCACCCTGATCGCGCTCCACCTGCACCGCCAGGAGCAGGGGCACGAGGGCCCGACGCTGGTGGTCTGCCCTGCCTCGCTGATGGGCAACTGGCAGCGGGAGATCGAGAAGTTCGCCCCCGGCACGCCGGTGCGCCGCTTCCACGGCTCGGGCCGCGGCCTCGAAGAGCTGGGCGGCGGGTTCGTCCTCACCACCTACGGCACGATGCGCCTGGACGCGCCCAGGCTCGCCGCCGTGCGCTGGGGCATGGTCGTCGCGGACGAGGCCCAGCACGTCAAGAACCCGCGTTCCTCGACCGCCAGGGCCCTGCGCACGATCCCCTCGGACGCCCGCGTGGCCCTCACCGGCACCCCGGTCGAGAACAACCTGTCCGAGTTGTGGGCCGTCCTCGACTGGACCACACCCGGCCTGCTCGGCCGTCTCGGCACCTTCCGCACGCGCTACGCCGAGCCGGTCGAGAGCGGCCGGGACCCGCACGCGGCGGCCCGGCTGGGTGCGCTCGTCAGGCCGTTCCTGCTCCGCCGCAAGAAGTCCGACCCCGGAATCGCGCCCGAACTGCCGCCCAAGACCGAGACCGACCACGCCGTGTCCCTGACCCACGAACAGGCCGGGCTGTACGAGGCGGTCGTGCGCGAGACCCTCGCCGCGATCGCCGGGGCGGACGGGATGGAGCGCCGCGGACTCGTCGTGAAGCTGCTGACCTCGCTCAAGCAGATCTGCAACCACCCCGCGCAGTACACGAAGGAGCAGCACGGCTCGAAGGAGGCCGCAGGGGCGGCCTCCGGCAAGCTGGAACTCCTCGACGAGCTGCTCGACACGATCCTGGCCGAGGGCGGCTCGGTCCTGGTCTTCACGCAGTACGTGGCGATGGCCCGCATCATCGAACGCCATCTCGTCGCGCGCGGCATCGCGTCCCAACTGCTGCACGGAGGCACGCCCGTTCCGCGCCGCGAGGAACTCGTGGACCGCTTCCAGGCGGGCGAGGTGCCCGTGTTCCTGCTGTCCCTGAAGGCCGCGGGCACCGGCCTCAACCTCACCCGGGCCGGCCACGTCATCCACTACGACCGCTGGTGGAACCCGGCCGTCGAGGAACAGGCCACCGACCGCGCCTACCGCATCGGCCAGACCCAGCCCGTGCAGGTGCACCGCATCATCGCCGAAGGCACCGTCGAGGACCGGATCGCCGAACTCCTGCAACGCAAGCGGGCCCTGGCCGATGCCGTGCTCGCGGGCGGCGAGGCCGCACTGACCGAACTCAGCGACGCGGAGCTGGCCGAACTCGTCGCGCTCCGCCCGACCGGCTCCGGGGAGCGGCACGGATGAACGCGAAGGACCCGTACACGAGGGACCGGTACGCGAAGGACCCGTACGCGAAGGACCCGTACGAGAAGACCTTCCCGCCGCTCCCGCCCGCCCCCGGCCGCGGCTTCGCCCGCACCTGGTGGGGCCATGCCTGGCTGCGCGCCCTGGAGGACAGCGCGCTGGACGGGGCGCAGGTCAAGCAGGGCCGGCGGTACGCGCGTTCGGGCGCGGTCGGGGCCGTGTCCGTACGGCCGGGCGGGCTGACGGCCGTGGTGCGCGACCCGGACGGGACGGCGCACCGGACCGACGTGCTGGTGCAGGAGTTCACGGAGGCGGAATGGGACCGGCTGCTCGGGCTGGCGGCCGCCGAGTCCGGGCACATCGCGGCGCTGCTCGACCGGGAGGTACCGCCGGAGCTCGCGGAGGACGCGGCGGCGGCCGGGGTGGAGCTGCTGCCCGGGATCGGCGACCTCGACCCGCGCTGCGACTGCGGGGAGTGGGACCACTGCCCGCACACGGCGGCGCTCTGCTACCAGGTGGCGCGGCTGCTGGACCAGGACCCCTTCGTGCTGTTGCTGCTGCGCGGGCGCGCGGAGGCCGGTCTGGTGGCCGAGCTGGAGGAGCGCAGCACGGCGGAGGCGGAGGCTCCGCAGTCCACGGCCGACGTCGGCGTCCCCGCGTCCGAGGTCTACGCGGCGGCTGCCGCCCTGCCCCCGCTGCCCCCGCCCGCGCGGCTGCCGGACGCGCCGGGCCAGCCTCCGACGCTGGACACGGGGACGGGGTCGGAGCCGCCGGGCCTGGACGTGGACGGGGTGGAGTTCCTGGCGCAGGCGGCCGCGACGCAGGCGTTCCGGCTGCTGGCGGAAGCGCTCGCTCCGGCGCATGCGGAGCGCGCCCCGCAGCCCGGGCCCACGATCGCGCAGGATGCCGTACGGCTCACGGCGGAGGCCCACGACCTCCGGGTCCGCTCCCGCCTGTCGGCGGCTACCGACAGGGACCGGGCCGCCATGGACCGGGCCGTACTCGCCTGGGGCTTCGGCGGGGCACAGGCCGTCGCGGCACTGGAGGAGGACTGGTCCCCGGACCGGGCGTCGCTCGCCCGGGCGCGGGCCGCGCTGGCGTCGGCCTGGGCCGACGGGACGGACGCCGACGCCCCCACCCCGGTGCTGCGCCGGATCCGCGCCCGCTGGACGGAACCGGGCGGTGACCGCCAGCTCCGCCTGGGCCGCGAGGGCCGCTGGTGGCCGTACCGCCGCGCGGCGGAGCACTGGCTCCCGGCGGGCCCCTCGTCCACGGACCCGGCGGTGGCGCTGGCCGCGCTGGACCCTGAGGACCCGGAGGGCTAGGAGGGCTGGGCCGTCGCACCGGCGCGGACCGGCCGACCGCGTCCCGCACTGGCCGACGTACCGCTTGCCGGGGCGGCGGGCCGGTACGACGATGGGGCGCTCCGGGTACCAAGGCACCGCGAGAGGGCGACATGGACGATCCTTCGGTGGCTCTGCCGGGCGGGGCCGACCCCGCCGAGCGGACGCGGGAACTACGGCGGGCCCACGCGGCTTTCACCCGGGACGGGCGGGTCGAGGCCCCGGTGCGGGCGGTCATCGCGAGGTCCTGGCGCCGCTGCGCGCGGGCCCGGGTCAGCCCGGAGTGCGTGCCCCGGGTGGACCTGGCCGGGGCGGAACTGCGGGCGTACCGGGAGCAGCACCCGCTGGCCCGGGTGCTCCCGCTGTTCCGGGAGCTCGTGGGGGCCTTCGCCTCGGACGGGGCCCATCTGCTGGCGGTGTGCGACGCGCGGGGCAGCCTGCTCTGGGTGGAGGGCGAACCCGCCACGATGCGGCGCGCCGAGGGCCTCGGCTTCGTGCCCGGTGCCCGCTGGTCGGAGACGGCGATGGGCACCAACGCCCCCGGCACGGCGGTGGCGGTCGGGGAGCCGGTCCAGGTCTTCGGAGCCGAGCACTTCAGCCGTCGGGTGCACCCGTGGACCTGCGCGGCGGCTCCGGTCCGCGATCCGCGCACCGGAAGGCTGCTCGGCGCCGTCGACGTCACCGGGGGCGACTGGCTGGCCCATCCGCATTCCCTCGCCTTCGTGCGGGCGGTGGCGTGCGCGGCGGAGGCCCGGCTGGCACTGCTGGATCCGGCGCCCCTGCCACCCGGCGGCTCCCTCACCGCACTCGGCCGGGACGAGGCGCTGCTGAGCGGCCCGGGCGGCCGTGAGGTCCGGCTCGGACGGCGGCACAGCGAGATCATGGCGCTGCTCGCGCACCACCCGGAGGGGCTGTCGGGGGAAGAACTGGCGATCGCCCTGTACGAGGACGAGTCGGTGTCACCGGTGACCCTGCGCGCCGAAATGTCACGGCTGCGCGGCCTGTTGGGGTCCCGGGCCCCGCTCTCCCGCCCCTACCGCACGGCCGCGCCGCTGGAGGCCGATTTCACCGCCGTCACCCGCCACCTGGCCTCGGGCGCCGTCTCGGCGGCGCTGGCCCGCTACCCGGGCCCGCTGCTGCCCGCCTCCACGGCGCCCGGCATCGTCCGGCTCCGGCGACGCATCGAGGAGCAGGCGCGGGCCGCCGTGATCGCGCGGGCCGACCCTGGGCTGCTGACCGACTGGGTGTGCAGCCCTTGGGGCGCGGAGGACGCCGAAGTCTGGCGGGCCCTGGCGTCCGTACTGCCGGCTGCCGGACGGACGGCCGCGCTGGCCCGCGTACGGGCCCTCGACGCGGAACTCGGGGCGCCGTCTCGGGACGTGCCGGGCGACAGGCGGGGTCGCACCACTCCGGAGAGGCCCGCTTCGGAGAGTCCCGCACCGGAGGGGCCCACTCCGGCGAGGACCACTCCGGAGAGGGCCACACCGGCGGGGACCACCACCCCGCCACCACCCGCGGCCCGTTCACCGCGCGGCCGTGCAACGTCCCGGCAACCTGCCCGCCCCTAGCCTCACGGCGTGCACCGGCCGACGGCGGCCGGCGCCCGGCAAGGGGAGGTCCCTCCATGGCCCGTTACGCTGCGCCCGGTACCGAAGGCGCGCTCATGTCGTACGCGTCCCGCTACGGCCACTTCATCGGAGGCGAGTACGCCGAGCCCGCGCTCGGACGGTACTTCGCCAACCCCTCCCCCGTGACCGGCGAGACCTTCACCGAGGTCGCGCGGGGTACGGCCGAGGACGTCGAGCGCGCACTGGACGCGGCGCACGCCGCCGCGCCCGCGTGGGGACGCACCTCGATCACCGAGCGCTCCACGATCCTGCTGCGCATCGCGGACCGGATGGAGCAGCACCTGGAGGCGCTCGCGGTCGCGGAGACCTGGGAGAACGGCAAGCCGATCCGCGAGACCCTGGCCGCAGACATGCCGCTGGCCATCGACCAGTTCCGCTACTTCGCGGGCGCGCTGCGCGCCCAGGAGGGGTCCCTCAGCCAGATCGACGAAGACACGGTGGCCTATCACTTCCACGAGCCGCTGGGCGTGGTCGCCCAGATCATCCCGTGGAACTTCCCCATCCTGATGGCCGTGTGGAAACTGGCGCCGGCCCTGGCCGCGGGCAATACGGTGGTGCTGAAACCGGCCGAGCAGACCCCGGTGTCGGTGCACTACCTGATGAGCCTGATCGGCGACCTGCTGCCGCCGGGCGTGGTGAACATCGTCAACGGCTTCGGCGAGGAGGCGGGCAAGCCGCTCGCGTCCAGCCCGCGCGTGGCGAAGGTGGCCTTCACCGGGGAGACCGCGACCGGGCGGCTGATCCTGCAGTACGCGGCGGAGCACCTGAAGCCGGTCACGCTGGAGTTGGGCGGCAAGAGCCCCAACCTCTTCTTCGACGACATCTGGACCGCCGACGACGACCTGCGGGACAAGGCCCTCGAAGGCTTCACGATGTTCGCCCTCAACCAGGGCGAGGTGTGCACCAGCCCCTCCCGCGCCCTGATCGAGCGCGGCCGTTACGGCGACTTCCTCGACGCGGCCGTGGCCCGCACCGAACTGATCGTGCCGGGGCACCCGTTGGACACGGACACCATGATCGGCGCGCAGGCCTCGGCGGAACAGCTGAAGAAGGTCCTCTCCTACGTGGAGATAGGCCAGCAGGAGGGCGCGAAGGTCCTCACCGGCGGCGGGCGCATCGACCACGGCGGCGAACTGGCGGGCGGGTTCTACGTCCAGCCGACCATCTTCGAGGGCGACAACCGCATGCGGATCTTCCAGGAGGAGATCTTCGGCCCGGTGGTGTCGGTGTCCTCGTTCCAGGACTTCGACGACGCCGTACGCATCGCGAACGACACGGCGTACGGCCTCGGCGCCGGCGTCTGGACCCGCGACATCAACACGGCCTACCGCGCGGGCCGCGCGATCCAGGCGGGCCGGGTCTGGACGAACTGCTACCACGCCTACCCCGCCCACGCCGCTTTCGGAGGGACGAAGCAGTCCGGCATCGGCCGGGAGACGCACAAGATGATGCTGGAGCACTACCAGTGGACGAAGAACCTCCTGGTGTCGTACTCGCCGAAGAAGCTCGGATTCTTCTAGAGCCTCAGACCGGGTGCCTGGAGCGGCCATTGCGCTTCAGGCACCCCTTCGCCTCGGATGCCTCTTGACATCGGACGACTACTCTTCGTGGAAATCGACCTCTATCCGGCGGTTGTCCCGGTCCTCGGGGTGGGGGGCGACGGCGGTATGCCGAGCCCTAGGGACGTTCGAAGGCCTGGAGCACACCACCGAGCGAGAAGCACAGCGCACCGCACAACGTCCCCCAGTTGGCGATGCCGGTGTTGATCAGGCTCTGGGTGGTGGGCCGGGTGAAGGCGGCCAGTGCAGCGACCATGAAGAGCACCGACCCGAACTGGTTCACCGCGACCACCCACCAGCCGAGGCTGCGCGAGCGGATGCACGGCCGGGAGCGATGGCAGATCTCGACGAACCCGAGATGACCCGAGATCAGGAAGAGCACGCACCCGATCACGTCGGGAGTCCAGATCAGCCGGTTGGTCTGCTGGACGGTGAGCCCTTGCAGGAAGGAGTCCAGCAGGTTGACTCCGAACACAAGCGTCCCGGCGAACAGCACGAACGTGCTGAGCCAGTCCACACGCGCCGGCTCGTATCCCCACCACCGCCAGCGGACCGATGCCAGTGGGCCGCCCCCTTGGGAGTGGCGAGGCGCGTTCAGTACCTGCAAGAGCGAGGTGTAGCCCCCGATGGAGAAGAACAGCCCGCCCGCGAAGTAGATCGAGGCGCTCTCAAGCGGGTCGCCCGAGCCGAACTGGGCTACCCCGGCTCCGAGAGCGAAGAGTACTCCGCCGAGGAAGAACGCACCCGAGGCGAGGGAGTTGAGCCTCCGAAGCCGGTCGAGGGCCTCGGCATCGGCATTCGGGGACATGGCGACCGTGCCCCCGGGGGCGCGGACGGACAGCGCCCCGCGCTTGCGCGCGAGCCGCGACTCCCACACCACCGTCCCCCCTTCGGGGCGGTTCCAGGTGAGCCGGGTGGTGAACGGTCCCGCGCCTTCGGCGCGGTGCTCAGGCGGTTCCACGACACGAGCCTAGTTCCGGCTCCTCCGCCGCGCGGACAGTGAAACGTGGAGGTTGTCCCGCCTCCCCCGAGTGACCGGTGTCCCCGTCTGTCAGGTGTGCGGCACGACAGCCACAGGACAGGAGGCGTGGTGGATGACAGCGTACCGACATGCGCCGGGGGGCGACGGGGGGCAGATTGGAGATATCCGACGCGCCGGACGGAGACGCCCCGGCGGGCAGACGACACGGAGGAGCCTGTCAGGTCATGGCACGCGAGGATGCGACAGGTGACCCGCAGCGGCTGGTTCTCGTCGTCGGCGTCGCCGGGTCGGGCAAATCGACGGTGGGGCATCTTCTCGCCGAGCGGCTGGGGTGGACGTACCAGGACGCGGACGCGTTCCACTCCGAGGCCGACCGCGCCAAGATGGCCGCCGGCCATGCCCTCACGGACAGCGACCGGGAGCCGTGGCTCGCCGCGATCGCGGCGTGGATGGACCAGGTGACCGAGGCCGGTGAGCGGGCCGTCGTGGCCTGCTCGGCGCTCCGGCGTGCCTACCGGGACAAGCTGCTGGCGGGGCGTCCCGACGCTGTTCTGGTGTACCTGCACGGCTCGGGCGAGCTGCTGGCGTCCCGGCTGGCCTCGCGGCACGGTCATTTCTTCCCCGCGGCCCTGCTCGACAGCCAGCTCGCGGTCCTCCAGGAGCCGGAGCCCGATGAGCACCCGCTGGTGGTGGGGATCGACCAGTCCCCGGAGGCCGTCGTCACGGCCGTGCTGTCGCTGATGCGCGGGCGATCCGATGCCGGGGTCCCGGTGGACGGAACGGACACGGAGCGGCCCGTCCACGCCCTCGTGAGCGAGCGTTCCTCCGCGGCCTCCAGCCCCACGGGCGGGTCGTGGCGGTTGGTCCGGGGGGTGCAGAGCGTGGAAGTGGTCCAGTTGGGCGGCGGCCTGCGCGCCTACGAGGTGAACGGCCGCCCCCTGCTCGACGGTTTCTCCACGGGGGACGCCGTCACGGGCGGGCGCGGGCAACTGCTCGTCCCCTGGCCGAACCGCGTGGGCGACGGACGCTACCGCTTCGACGGCAGGGATCTGCGACTCCCCCTGAACGAGGTGGAGAAGGGCAACGCGATCCACGGACTGCTCCGCTGGACGCTGTGGGAGCCGCTCGCCCGCACCGACGACTCGGTGACGCTGGGCACGACGCTCTGTCCCCAGCCCGGATACCCGTTCCTCCTCGATGTCCGTGTCGAGTACCGGCTGGGGCCGGACGGGCTCAGGACGGCGGTCCGGGCCACCAACACCGGTACTGATCCCGCGCCTTACGGTGCGGGCCAGCATCCCTATCTCACGGTCGGTACCGATCGCGTCGACAGCGCCGTGCTGACCGTTCCCGCCCGGAACCTGCTGCGTACCGACGACAGGGGGCTGCCGATCGGCCAGGAGCCCGTCGACGGCACCCCGTACGACTTCCGCACCGCCCGCCCCATCGGTGACCTGCGGCTGGACACCGCCTTCACCGGACTCGACCGTGATCCCGACGGGCGGGCGATCGTACGACTGGCACACCCCTCCGGACAGCGAGGCGTCGATCTCTGGCTGGGCGAGGGCACCCACTGGGTGCAGGTGTACACGGGCGACACCCTGGCCGAACCCGAACGGCGGAGACGGGGAGTCGCCGTGGAGGCGATGTCCTGCCCACCCGACGCCTTCCGCAGCGGCACGGACCTCATCGTCCTGCAGCCGGGCGCGACCCACGTGCTCCGCTGGGGGCTGAGCCCCTGGGGCTACTCGTGACACCGTCCGCGGGTCCGTCGGGGGCGAGCACCATGACCGCGCACGATTTCCGGGCGCTCTACGAGCGGCTCCGGAGCCAGGCGGCGCCGCCGGCGGTGGACGGCCGGTGTGGCGCGCTCCGCCGTCTGACACCTGAGAGGGTGGCAGCGGCCGCGGCGGAAGTCCGCCTCGGACGTACGGTGTCGCTGGCGGCTCCGATCGAGACCGTACCGGGACCTGACGACCCCGAGCCCGCGGTGCACCGCATGACCGGACCGAGCCCGCGCGATCCCGGCTCGGACGCGCTCCACTTCGCCACCGACCGCTTCGCCATGAACGTGCACGGCGACGCGGACAGCCATCTCGACGCCCTCTGTCATGTGGTGTTCGACGGGGAGCTCTACGGCGGGGTACCCGCGAGCACCGTGACCGGCGAAGGGGCCGGTCGGCTCTCCGTCGACCTGCTCGGGAACGGCATCGTCGGCCGCGGTGTCCTGCTGGACATCCCGCGGCTGCGTGGCGTGCCCTGGCTGGAACCGGGCGACGTCGTGACCTCGGGCGACCTGACGGCCGCCGAGGCCGCGCAGGGGGTCCGTGTCGGACCGGGCGACCTGCTGTTCGTCAGGGTGGGGCATCGTCTTCGGCGCACCGAACTCGGGCCGTGGGATTCCGCCGCGGCACGGGTGGGTCTGCACCCGACCGCCGTGGAGTTCCTGGCCGGGCGCGAGGTCTCCGTTCTGGGCGGAGACGGCAACAACGACACCGCGCCCAGCGTGGTGGAGAACGTCGCCTTCCCCGTGCACGTCCTGGCCATCCACGCCATGGGGGTCCACCTCATGGACTACCTGCGGTTCGAGGACCTCGTCCCGGTATGCGCCCAGGCCGGGCGCTGGAGCTTCCTGTGTGTGGTGGCCCCCCTCCGGCTGACCGGAGCCACGGGGTCGCCCGTGAACCCCGTGGCGGTGCTGTGAAGCGGGCCCGTGCCGGGGAGCCCCCCTCCGGTCGCCGTCCGCGAGAAGCGCGGCTACGTTCGGGAGCGGGGCCGGTGGACCCACGCCCAGCGGGGTACCAGGTGCCTGACACCAGGTCGGGGCCGTGATTCCAAGGACGGTGGTCGCCATGGGCGACGCCCCTCACTACGACGTCATCATCATCGGCACCGGAGCCGGCGGAGGCAGTCTCGCCCATCGGCTCGCCCCGTCCGGCAAGCGCGTCCTCCTCGTCGAACGCGGCGGCTATCTTCCGCGTGAGCGGGACAACTGGGACTCGACGGCCGTGTTCGTCAGGGGCAAGTACCGTGCGCCGGAATTCTGGCTGGACAGGAACGGCGACGAGTTCCCGCCCGAGGTCAACTACTACGTGGGCGGCAACACCAAGTTCTACGGGGCCGCCCTCTTCCGGCTGCGTCCGGAGGACTTCGCCGAGATCCGTCATCACGGCGGCATCTCCCCCGCATGGCCGATCCGGTACGAGGATCTGGAGCCGTACTACACACAGGCCGAGCACCTCTACCTCGTCCACGGACGGCACGGAGAGGACCCCGGCGAGGGCCCGGTGAGCGCGCAGTACGCCCATCCACCGGTGGAGCACGAGCCGCGCATCCAGCAGCTGAGCGACGATCTGGAAAAGCATGGCCTGCACCCGTTCCACCTGCCGATCGGCGTCAATCTGAGCCAGGAGAACGGGTGGCGGGCCGGCCACTCCAGCGTCTGCATCCGGTGCAACCGGGTCGACGGCTTCCCGTGCCTGGTGCGCGGCAAGTCCGACGCCGAGGTGATCTGCGTGGGACCGGCCCTGGAGCACCCCAACGTCGAGATGGTCACGAACACTCATGTGGTCCGTCTGGAGACGGACGATCTGGGACGCAGGGTCAGCGCGGTCGTCGGCCGGCTGGCGGACGGTTCGGAGGTCCGGTACACGGCGGACATCGTGGTTGTCTCCTGCGGGGCGGTCAACTCAGCGGCGCTGCTGCTGGCCTCGGCGAACGATCACCACCCCCGTGGCCTCGCCAACAGCTCGGACGTGGTCGGCCGGTTCTACATGCGGCACAACAACCTCGCTCTGATGGCTGTGTCGAAGGAACCCAATGACACCCAGTTCCAGAAGACCCTCGCCCTCAACGACTGGTACCTCGGCGCGGACGACTGGGACTTCCCGCTGGGCGGCATCCAGATGCTGGGCAAGTCGGACGCCGAACAGATCCACGGCGAGGCCCCCCGATGGGCCGGTGCGGTGACCCCCGACATGCCGTTCGAGGTGTTGGCGCATCACGCCGTCGACTTCTGGCTGTGCGGTGAGGATCTCCCCCTGCCGGACAACCGGGTCACCCTCGACGGCGACGCCCGTATCCGTCTCGCTCTCGACGAGAAGAACAACATCGAAGGCTTGAAGCGGTTGAGGCACAAACTGCAGGGGATGCTGGGCAGCCTCGGCATGCACGAGCACCACCTGCTGTCCCACAGCATCTACCTACACAAGGGCATGCCGATCGGTGCGACCGCGCACCAGGCGGGCACGGTCCGATTCGGCACCGACCCCGCCGCTTCCGCGCTGGACGTCGACTGCAAGGCCCACGACCTCGACAACCTGTACGTGGTCGACACGAGCTTCTTCCCGAGCATCGGGGCGGTCAATCCGTCCTTGACGGCCATCGCCAATGCCCTGCGGGTCGGTGACCACCTACTGGCCCGGCTGGGTTGAGACCGGCGGCCGGTCGCTGACCCGTCCGGAGGAAGATGCTGGCGCCAACGGACCAATAGCGGCTCGGGGGAAATGCCGCCCACCTCATCGAGTGATTGCGTGAGAGGCGCGGCGACCCCGGACCCCGGGCTCGGCGCGACCGTGCAACGAGGAGGCAGGGCGACATGGAGTCCACAGCGGGTGCTCCGCAGAGCGTGATCCCGGAGCGATTGCTGCACGGCCAGAAGGCGCTGGTCACCGGCGCCAATTCGGGCATCGGCAAGGCCACGGCCATCGGTCTGGGCCGAGCGGGGGCCGACGTGGTCGTGAACTACGTGTCGGACCGCGAGGCCGCCGAAGAGGTGGTCCAGGAGATCACCTCGTTCGGGGTGCGCGCCGCGGCGTACGAGGCCGACGTGTCCCAGGAGGACCAGGTCGTCGCCATGACGGACCGAATGGTCCAGGAGTTCGGCACCATCGACGTGCTCGTGGCCAACGCGGGACTGCAGCGGGACGCCCGGCTCACCGAGATGACGCTCGCCCAATGGCAGAAGGTCATCGACGTCAATCTCACCGGTCAGTTCCTGTGCGCCCGGGAGGCGGCCAAGGAGTTCCGGCGCCGGGGCGTGGTCCCCGAGGTCTCCCGCTCCGCCGGGAAGATCATCTGCATGAGTTCGGTGCACCAGCTCATCCCCTGGTCGGGCCACGTCAACTACGCCTCCTCCAAGGGCGGGGTGCAGATGATGATGCAGACCCTGGCCCAGGAGCTGGCGCCCGAGAAGATCCGTGTGAACGCGGTGGCCCCGGGGGCGATCAAGACGCCGATCAACCGCGCCGCCTGGGAGACACCCGAAGCACGGGCGGACCTCCTTCGGCTCATCCCGTACGACCGGATCGGCGACCCCGAGGACATCGCCCACGCCGTCGTCGCGCTCGCCTCCGACCTCATGGACTACGTGGTGGGAACCACCCTGTACGTCGACGGCGGCATGACCCTCTTCCCAGGCTTCGCCACGGGTGGATGACGTTCTCCCAGACAGTCACGTTCCCGAACATCGAAGGCTTGCATGTCCACCTCGCTCCACCTGCTGGCCGATGCCCCGGCCCAACTCCTGCCGGCCCGGGAACTCATGGCCTTCACCTTGGCCTCCCACATCATCCTGGTACCCCTCGGCGTCGCCTTCCCCTTCATCACCCTCGTCATGCACTACCGCGGGCTGCGCCGCAACGACCCCACGGCACTGCTCCTGGCACGGCGCTGGTCGGCCGTCATGGCGGTGCAGTTCGCGCTCGGCATCGTCACCGGCACGGTGCTGTCCTTCGAGTTCGGTCTGCTCTGGCCCGGCCTGATGGGGCGGTGGGGTGATGTCTTCGGCATCGGATTCGGCGTCGAGGCCTGGGCCTTCTTCCTGGAGGCCGTGCTCATCGCCGTCTACCTCTACGGATGGCGGCGGCTGAAGCCGCGGACACATTTCCTCCTCGGGCTGCCCCTGCCGTTCGCGGCACTGCTCGGAGCGTTCGGCATCCTGGCCGCCAACTCCTGGATGAACACGCCACAGGGCTTCTCGCTCGACTCCGGGGGCAACCCGGTCGACGTGGACGTCTGGAAGGCGATCTTCACGCCCATGTTCGGCCCGCAGTACTGGCACTTCGTCGTGGCGATGATCATCACCGCCGGGTTCATGGTGGCCGGTGTCTACGCGGTCGGCTGGCTGCGCGGCCGCCGGGACCACTACCACCGGCTCGGCTTCGCCGTTCCGTTCACCATCGCCGCCGTCGCCACCCCGGTCCAGTTCGTCCTCGGCGACTCCATCGCCCGGTCGGTGTTCCACAAGCAGCCGGTGAAGTTCGCCGCCCTGGAGATCGTCTGGAAGACCGACACCCGGGTGCCGGAGTACCTCTTCGGGCGCCTCAACGAGGACGGCACCGTCTCGGGCGGCATCAAGATCCCATTGCTCGACTCGGTGCTTGCCGGGTTCAGTCCGAACACCGAGGTGGTGGGGCTGACCTCCGTCCCGGCGGACCAGCGCCCCACCGCGGCACAGGCGACCATCGCCCACTGGGCGTTCGACATCATGGTCCTGATCGGATCCGCGCTGGTGCTGCTCGCGCTCTGGTACGGGTTCGTCTGGTTGCGGCACCGCCGGCTGCCCGCCTCGACGTGGTTCTACCGCGCGGCGGCCTGTGCGGGCGTGGCCTCCGTGGTGGCGGTCGAGTGCGGCTGGATCGCCACCGAGGTGGGACGCCAGCCCTGGATCGTGTACCAGAACATGCGGGTCGCCGAGGCGGTGACGTCGACCCGCTCCACCAGCCTGTGGATCATGCTCGGTGTGGTGATGGTGGTGTACGTCCTGCTGTTCGGCACCTTTCTCGGCGTCCTGCTCAAGATGCGGACGCGCTGGCGGCTCGCGGACCAGCAGCGTGCGGCGGGTGGTGGGGCGCAGGATCCCGAGGCCGACACCCCCTACGGACCACGGGCCTCGCAGGACGCCTCCGCCACCGCGGGCGGAACCGCACGCACCGGGAAGGGTCGCCCATGACCGCCGACCTCATCGCCGTGGTGCTGCTGCTCGCCGTGACCGCGTACGCCTGCGCCGGCGGCACGGACTACGGCGCAGGCTTCTGGGATCTGACCGCCGGAGGGACGGAGCGCGGTCGGCGCCCCCGGTGGCTCATCGACCACGCCATGGCTCCGGTGTGGGAGGTGAACAACGTCTGGCTCATCTTCGTCCTCGTCGTCATGTGGACCGGCTTCCCCACCTTCTTCCAGGCCGTGTTCTCCGCGATGTGGCTGCCGCTGGCCTTGGCCGTGGTGGGCATGGTGCTGCGCGGCGCTGGGTTCGCCTTCCGCAAGCCCACCCGGCGGCTCGCCGGCCGACGCCTGTTCGGTGCCGTGTTCGCCGTTGCCTCGGTCGTGACGCCGTTCTGCCTCGGAACCGCCGTCGGAGGCATCGCGTCGGGGCGCGTGGCGCCCGGCACCACGGCCTCGGCCGACGCCTGGACCAACCCCACCTCCCTCGTGTTCGGGCTGGTGGCGATCGCGACCACGGCATTCCTGGGTGCGGTGTTCCTCACGGGTGACGCCCGCCGGTTCGAGGCCCCCGAACTCATCGGCTACTTCAGGCGGCGGGCGCTGAGCAGTCTCGGCGTACTGACCGTCCTGGCGGTGGTCACCGGGTTCGTCACCCATGAGGACTCCCCCTACGTGTGGCACGGACTCACTCACGGCCCGGGACTGCTCTTCGTGGCGGTCGCCGGAGGGGCGGCACTCGCGACCGGCTGGCTGCTCCTGCGTACACCGGGCACGTGGCTGCGCGTCACGGCGGTCGGGGTCGTCGCGTCCGCCGTCCTGGCCTGGGGCATGGCTCAACGCCCCTACCTGCTGCCCACCTCGCTGACCGTGGCCGACGCCGCGGGATCGCCTGCCACCCTGACCTGGCTGGCGATCGTCACCCTGGTGGCCCTGGTGCTCGTGGTGCCGGCCGTCGTCTTCCTCTACTGGCTCGACGCCCATGGTGAGCTCGAAGAACTCACCGACGCCGACCTGCGCATGGAGCGCGGCACCACAGGTGACGGGACGGCACCCGACCTCTGATCGCCCGTCGCGTTCGTCCTGGACACCCCGCGCCCAGATTCCGAGCTAAGGAAGCCGCTGTGACCGACGACGAGATCCTTCTCGGACTCGCCTTGACGGTGGTGCTCGCCACCGGATCGCAGATCCTGGCGAGCAAGCTGCGCGTCCCGGCCCTGATCATCCTGCTGCCGGCCGGGTTCACTGCCGGCGCGGTCACCGACGTCATCCACCCGGACAAGCTGCTGGGGCCGAGCTTCTCCGCCATGGTGTCGCTGTCCGTCGCGGTGATCCTCTACGACGCCGGTCTGGGACTCGACCTGCGCAAGCTGGCCCACCACACCCGAGGGATCGTGGGCAGGCTGCTCGTGTACGGCGTACTGCTCACCTTCCTCGTCACCGGGGCGGTGGCACCGGTGATGTTCGACATGCCCCTGCGCGTGGCCGCGATGCTCGGCATGATCCTCGTCGTCTCGGGGCCCACGGTCGTGGGGCCGATCCTCGATTTCGTGCGGCCGAGCGACAAGGTGCGGCGCATCCTGATCTGGGAGGGGACGCTGACCGACCCGATCGGCGCCATCCTCGGCGCGCTCACCTTCCACGCGGTCGCCTCGTCGCACCAGATCGACATCGGCCGGGGCTACCAGTTGGGCCAGTTCATGCTCAGCCTCGCCTTCGGGCTGGCGGGCGGGGTCGTGGCCACCGCTCTGCTGTGGTTCACCCTGCGCACCCTGCGGCTCGGCGAGACGCTGGGAACGCTGGCGCAGCTCGCCATCGTGATCGGCGTATCGGCGGCCTGTGACGTCGTGCGCGACGACACGGGGCTCATCGCCGCGATCATGGCGGGCCTCGCCGTCTCCAACATGCGCGGCTTCGACATGCCCGCGCGCCGCCCGTTCCTGGAGACCCTGGTCCAGCTCATCATCGGACTGCTGTTCGTCTCCATCTCCTCCACCGTCACCCCGTCGTCCCTCGTGCCGGTGCTCCTTCCCGCCCTCGGCCTGATCGCGATCCTCGTCCTGGTGGTCCGCCCGGTCGTGGCCTTCGGCGCCGCGGCGCGCACGGACCTCACGCGCGGCGAGCGCGCCTTCGTCGGGTGGATGGACCCACGCGGCATCGTCGCCGCGGCGACGGCGTCGGCCTTCTCCGCCGGCCTGGTGCAACGGGGAGTGCCCGGGGCCGAGAAGGTCCTCCCCGTCACCTTCCTGGTGATCGTGGGGACCGTTCTGCTGTACTCGCTGACGGCGGCGCCGGTGGCCGGACGGCTGGGAGTCGTCAAGACGGAGGGCACCCGCGTCCTCCTCGTGGGCGGCGAGCCGTGGGTGGTCGACCTGGGCAGGGCTCTGCGGTCCGCCGGCCTCGACGTGCTGATGTGGGCGGGAGTCGAGAAGGAACGGGAACAGATCAAGCGGGCGGGCCTGGAGCTGGCCAAGGGCGATCTGCTCGCCACGGCCATCAACCCCGGGGCCCGTCTGGAGGGCGTGACGGCCGTCTTCCTGGCCACCGACGACGACGACTTCAACGCACTCGCCTCGATCGTGATGCAGGACAACGTCGAGGGTCCCGTCTACCGGGTGGGGCCACCGCTCGACAGCCACGGCGTGGTCGCTCCGTACACCGGCGGCGACATCCTCTTCGGGAGCTCACTGGTCCGCCACGTCCTCGCGGAACGCTACGGGCAGGGGGCCCGCTTCACGGTGCAGCCGGCCACCGTCCCGCCGCGGCCGGAGTACGACACGCTCTTCGTCGTACGGGCCGATCACCGGCTGGACCCCGTCACGGAGCGACGACAGACCGTGGCCCAGGCCGGTGACACCGTCGTCCTCCTCGGGCCCGCGCCCACCCCCGCGCCCCGCTGAGACGCGCGCGGACTACGGTCCGGCGTGCCCCGTGTCCCGGAGCATCGAGTCCAGGGTGATCGCGGCGTCGATCAGTGCCAGATGGGTGAAGGCCTGGGGGAAGTTGCCCAACTGCCGTCCCGTCAGGTCGATCTCCTCGGAGTACAGCCCCAGGTGGTTGGCGTAGGTGAGCATCTTCTCCAGCACCAGCCTGGCCATGTCGGTGCGTCCGGCCCGGGCCAGGGCGTCGACGTACATGAACGTGCACAGGGAGAAGGTTCCCTCGGAGCCGCGCAGCCCGTCGGGGGACGCCTCGGGGTTGTAGCGGTAGACGAGGCTGTCGCTGACCAGCTCGCGCTCCATCGCGTCCAGAGTGGACTTCCACATCGGGTCGTCCGGCGTGATGAAGCCGACCGTCGGCATGCGCAGCAGCGAGGAGTCGAGGACGTCTTCGCCGTAGTGCTGCACGAAGGCCCGCTTCCCCGGGTCCCAGCCACGGTCGTACACCTGCGCGTATGTCTCGTCCCGCGCGTCGACCCAGCGACCGCCGGCCGCGGGGCGGCCGTCGTCGGAGGCGATCCGCAGGGCGCGGTCGAAGGCCACCCAGGACATCACACGACCGTAGGTGAAGTCCTTCCGGCCCCCGCGCGTCTCCCAGAGCCCTTCGCCGGGCTGGTCCCAGTGGTCGACCAACCAGTCGAGCAAGGTGTGCAGGGCCTGCCAGCCCCGGTGGTCGAGATGCATGCCGTGCTCGTGCGCGAAGTAGACGCTGTCGAGCGCCTCGCCGTAGATGTCCAGCTGGAGCTGGGTCGCCGCTCCGTTGCCGATGCGGACCGGGGCGGAGCCGCGGTATCCCTCCCAGTGGCCGAGGGTCTCCTCGACCAGGTCGGCGGAGCCGTCGACCCGGTACATGATGTTCAGGGGCCCCGAACCGTTCCCCTGACCGGCCTCCTGCTTGATCCGGTCGTGCAGCCAGTTGATGAACGCGGACGCCTCCTCCTTGAACCCCAGGCCCAGCAGGGCGTACACCGAGAAGGAGGCATCACGGATCCAGGTGAACCGGTAGTCCCAGTTCCGCTCCCCGCCCAGTTGCTCGGGGAGCCCCGCCGTGGGCGCGGCGACCAGGGCGCCGGTCGGCGCGTAGGTCATCAGCTTCAGCGTCACGGCCGAACGTTCCACCGCCTCCCGCCAGCGGCCGGAGTAGGTGGACTGTCCCAGCCAGGAACGCCAGTAGCGGACCGTCTCGTGGAAGAGGCGCTCGAACTCCTCCAGGCGGACCTCGTGCGGAGGCCCGTCAGGGGCGGATTCCATCACCAGGCCGCGCTGGTCCCCCGCCCGCAGGCTCAAGGAGAAGCGCAGATCGTCGCTGTCTCCCGGCAGGATGCTCATCAGCCGCTCGTCCTGCGGCTCACGGACGAGGTGGACGGCCAGGTCCAGGTCTTCCGAGGTGAACAGGGCGCCGTGCTCGGACAGGTGGAGTTCGTGCGGCTTGCGGCCGTAGTCGAAGCGTGGAGCGATCTCCCCTTCGAACGTCATGCTGCCGCGCACGCAGCGGAGCAGGCGGACGAGACGGTGCCGGTCCGTCGCGGTGTTTCCGGTCACCGGCATGAAGTCCACGACCTCACCCGCCCCGGCCTCCGTCATGAAGCGCGTCACCAGAACGGCCGTGTCCGGGTGGTAGAGCTGTTTGGTCGTGTACGCGTCGGCAACGGGCCGCACGGTGAAGTGGCCGCCCTTCCGCCGGTCGAGCAGAGAGCCGAAGACGCTGGGCGAATCGAACCGAGGGCAGCAGAACCAGTCGATCGTCGCATCGGTCGTCACGAGCGCCGCGGTCTGCAGATCACCGATCAGACCGTGGTCCTCGATCAGGGGATAGTCCTCCATCGCGCGCCCCTTTCAGCCCGGTCCACCACAGGCGAGGCACGTGCGCGCCGGGAGTGAGGTGGACCGAACGGCACCCGATCAGCTTAGGCCGACGGTGTCGCTGCGTCCTGTCAAGAGAGTGACGCGGAGTGACGGCGCTGCCGCTGGGCACGGGGCCGTCAGTCGCCCTACCGTGAAGTGGAGGGGAACCCGTCGAGGGAGCCCGTCGTCTCGTCGTGCCTCATGGGCACCTGACTCCTCCCGCGAAGGGGGCGTGGCATGGGCGTCATGACGTCCTGGGCGGACCGGTTCAGGCTGCGGCAGTACGTCAAGGCCAGTCTGTGGATCGTGCCGATGATCGGTCTCGTTCTCGGCGCCCTTCTCGCCGAGGCCGCCCTTGCCGTCGACAGCGCGGATTGGCCGCCGAGCGGCTGGCACTACTCCGCCACGACGGCGAGCGGCGTGCTCACCGCCATCGTGGGCGCGATGGTGGCGCTGCTCGGGTTCGTCGTCACCATCGGCGTGCTCGTGGTGCAGCAGGCCACGGGAACCCTCTCCCCCCGGTACATGCGCCTGTGGTACCGGGACCGGCTGCAGAAGGCCGTTCTGGCGACCTTCACCGGGACATTCGCGTTCGCCTTCTCCCTGCTGCGGAGCGTCGAATCCACATCGGTCCCCGACCTCGGGGTCACCCTGGCCGGCGCGGCGGTGGCCGTGAGCCTGGTACTCCTGCTCATCTACCTCAACCGGTTCACCCACAGCCTCCGACCGGTGGCCATCGCAGAGTTGGTCGCCCGCATGGGAGAGACCGTCCTCGCCGACGGCGCCGCGGCAATCCGGGGCGCCGCGCCCAGCGGAGCCGGAGCCGTACCGTCCGACGGTACGGTGCTGCAGATCCGTACCGTGCGCGGCGGAGCCATTCAGGCCTTCGACGTGCCCGGTCTGATCGCGGAGGCGGCCCGCCACGAGTGCGTCTTCGTCGTGACCCGGCCGATCGGGGACTTCGTACCGCCCGGCACCGTGCTGGTGGAGGTCCGTGGGGGCACCTCCAGGCCCGACCCGGAGCGGGTGAACGGTTCTATCGCCCTCGGGGCCGAGCGCACGATCGAACAGGATCCCGCCTTCGCACTCCGGATCCTCGTCGACATCGCGATCAGGGCCCTCTCGCCCGCGGTGAACGACCCCACGACCGCGGTGCAGGTCATCAACTACATCGAGTGGTTCCTGCACACGGTCGGCACCACGCACCTCCCCGGACGTTACGTGCTGGCCGATCGCGGCGGCGACGCGCGGCTCGTGCTCCCCGGCCGGGACTGGGACAACTACCTCGAGCTCGCCGTCTGCGAGATCCGTGACTACGGAAGTTCGTCCGTGCAGATCTGCCGGAGGCTCCGGGCCATGCTCGACGGCCTGCTCGACGCCCTGCCGCCATCGCAGCACTCCGCCGTGCGCACGCAGTTGCTCCTCCTGCAGGAGGCGGTCGAGCGCGAGTTCACCGACCCGGCCCGCCGGGCCATCGCGGAGCAGGCCGACCACCAGGGCATCGGAGGGCAACACCCTGCCGCGACCGGAATCCGGACCATTCTCGGACCACCTGCCTGACCTCATACCCGGCGGCGATCGTTTCCCGTGGTCGGGCGCCTGACGTTGCTGTACCACCGGCAGACCAAGAACCTCCTCGTCAGCTACTCGCCCAAGAGGCTCGGCTTCTTCCAGGACGCCGACGGGCTCGGCCCGGCCCCACCACGGACGCGGCGAGGAGGAGCACGGCCGGTCACGCCGCACCGTGCTCCGTGGGGTTTGATGTACTTCCGAGAGTCATGCGGAGCGCAATGAGGCGGCCATGAGTGAACTGACGAAGCCCGAGGTCGACGTTCCGGAGGGTGACGCTCCTACCGAGCTGACCATCCGGGACCTGGTCGTCGGGGACGGGGCCGAGGTGAAGCCGGGCATGGTGGTCAGGGTCCACTACGTCGGGGTGACCTTCGCGTCCGGGAAGGAATTCGACGCCTCCTGGGAGCGGGGCGAGCCGTTCAAGTTCGCCCTGGGCAGCGGCAAGGTCATCAAGGGCTGGGACCGGGGGGTGAGGGGGATGAAGGTCGGCGGTCGGCGCGAGATCATCGTTCCTCCGCGTCTCGGCTACGGCAACCAGTCGCCCTCGCCGTTGATTCCGGCGGGCTCGACGCTGGTGTTCGTGGTGGACCTGCTCGACTCGTATTCCGGCACGACCGGGTGGAGCAAGTCCTAGCGGCCCTGGCCTCTCTCCTCTCCTCCACTCCCCTCCTGCCGTCCCGAGCATCTGCCTATATGTAGATGCTCCGGATCCTCCCCCATTCGTCCGCGGGGGTGGATCCCGCCCTCGGAGGGCTCAGCGCGGCCCGCGCCTCGGCCGTCGCGCGCGCGTCCGGCACGAAGCTGCTGCGTGCTCACTCCCCGACGCGACTCGGAGGCCGTACGCCCATGACCCCTTCACACCCCAGACCATCTGACGGGCACCGCCGCCCCCTCCGGCACGGCGGACGGGCGGCCAGGGTGGTGGCGGCCGCGGCGGCCGGCGCCCTGGCGCTGGTCCTCGCGCTGCCCGGCACCGCGCTGGCGGCTCCGGGGGACCTGGACCCCACCTTCGCCGGCTCCGGCAGGGTCCAGACGTACTTCCCCGACGACGGCGGGCCGTGGGACTACGCCGAGGGTCTGGACGTCGCCCGGCAGGGCGACGGCAAGCTGGTCGTCGCCGGCCGCGTCACGGGGCCGGGCGTCCCGTTCGACATCGCGCTGATCCGGTACGGCGCCGACGGCTCCGTCGATACCGCATTCGGTGGCGGCGACGGCCGGGTGACCACCGACTTCGGGGGTGACGACCAGGCCGAAGCGGTGGCGGTACAGCCCTCCGACGGGAAGATCGTGGTCGCCGGCTCCACGGAGGTCGTGGGCGAGGGCGGCGGCTGCTGCTTCTTCTCCGTCGCCCGCTACACCACCGACGGCTCGCTCGACACGAGCTTCGGCTCGGCAGGGCTGGTGCGCGTCGAATCGTTCGGTGGGGCCTCGGGGGCCGCCGACCTGGTCGTCCAGCCGGACGGAAAGATCCTCGCGGTGGGCCTCAGCGGCGGTGCGGGCTTCGCACTGGCCCGCCTCAACCCGGACGGCAGTCCCGACCCGTCCTTCGGCGGGGACGGCACAGTGGTGGCGGGCTTCGCTCCCGCCTTCCCGGGGGACGCGGGCGGCCAGGCCACCGGCCTGGCGCTCCAGCAGGACGGCAGGTTCGTCGCCGTCGGATACGTGGGCAGTACCGCCTTCGACTTCGGGGTGGCCCGCTACCTGTCCAACGGCAGCCTCGACACCTCCTTCAGCGGCGACGGCATGGCCACCGCGAACTTCGGCGGTACGGACTTCGGCCGGGCCGTGGCGGTCCAGTCCGACGGCATGGTCGTCGCCGCAGGGACGACCGACACCGGTTTCGCACTCGCCCGGTTCACCGCGAGCGGCAATCCCGACCCCGCCTTCGGTACCAGCGGCCGGGTCACCACCGTCTGGCCCCTGAGCACGGCGGTGGCGTACGACATGACGCTCCAGCAGGACGGGAAGATCCTCGTCGGCGGCACGGCCGACGACCCCGACAGCCAGGAGGCCTCCGACTTCGCCCTCGCCCGCTACCTGCCGAGCGGCAGCCTGGACACCGGCTTCGGCGGCGGTGACGGCCGGGTGTACACCGGCATGCTGGGCGGGGAGGAGATCCGGGGACTGCTCGTGCAGCCCGACGGGAAGATCGTGGCCGCGGGCCTGGCCGGGCTGGGTGCCTTCGGCATCGCCCGCTACGAAGGCGGCGGCGGCACTCCGCCCCCGCCCCCCTCGACCGCCGATCTGTCGGTGACGCAGACCGGCACGACGACCGTGAGCATCGGCGACCAGGCCTCGTACACCGTGCGGGTCTCCAACGCCGCGACGTCCAGCGTGACCGCGACGGGCGTGACGCTCACCGACACCCTCTCGGGAGCCGGCGGCACCCTCCTGTCGGCCGTCCCCTCCCAGGGCACCTGTACGGCCACGGCGACCGGGGCGAACTGCGCGCTCGGCAGCCTCGCCCCGGGTTCGAGCGCCACGGTCACGGTGACGGCCGAACCGCGTGCCACCGGCACCCTGACGAACAGCGCCTCCGCCACCGCCGCGACCCAGGACCCGAACCCGGCCAACAACAGCGCCGGTGCCTCGACCTCGGTCAACAACGCCCGCGGCTGCACGATCATCGGCACGAGCGGTACGGACACCCTGAACGGCGGCTACTTCAACGACGTCATCTGCGGCCTCAGCGGCAACGACACCGTCCGTGCGAGCTACGGCAACGACACCGTCCATGGCGGGCCCGGCCATGACAACATCGACGGGGGCTTCGGCGACGACACCCTGAACGGCGGCCCGGGCAACGACATCCTCACGGGCTACTACGGCAACGACCGCCTGACCACCACCGACGGGGTCAGCGCCAACGACACCGCGAATGGCGGCATGGGCTCCGACACCTGCACCACCGACCCGGGCGACACCCGCATCAGCTGCCCCTGAGCGTGTTGCCCACTGAGCCGCGCCGGTCCTCCGGCGCCAACCGGCTCGCATGAGGCCCGGGAGGGGTTCGCTCCCCTCCCGGGCCGAGCTGTCTCTCCCCGGTGAACGTTCCGCCCGCGTCGCGATGAGTTCGGGGCCCCTCGCCGGTCTACCCTCCAGACCCACCGACCCCGAAGGAGCGGCAGATGACCGGTACGACGATGCTCGACCTCGGACCGCAGGCCCGGATCGTGGCCCGCCTCTCGGCGGGCGTCCCGGACGCCCGGCTCACCGACCCGACGGCCTGCCCCGCGTACGCGGTCGGGAACCTGCTGGGCCACCTCGTCGGCCTCGCCGTCGCCTTCCGCGACGCCGCCCGCAAGGATCTGGGCCCCACGACGGACACGGCCCCCGACGCGGCCGTGCCCTCCCTCCCCGCCGGCTGGCGCGAGGAACTGCCCCGGGTCCTCGGCGAACTGGCCGAGGCCTGGAGGGACCCGGCCGCCTGGACCGGCATGACCCGCGCCGGCGGCGTGGACCTGCCGGGCGAGATCGCCGGGCTGGTGGCCGTCAACGAACTGGTGATCCACGGCTGGGACCTGGCCCGGGCCACCGGCCAGGAGTACGCACCCGATCAGGCCGCGCTGGACACCTCGTACGCGTTCCTCCTGGCAGCGGCGGAGGAAGGGGGCGGCGGGGACATCTTCGGCCCCGCCGTCCCCGTACCGGACGACGCCCCGCTACTGGACCGGGCGGTCGGGCTGAGCGGGCGCGATCCCGGCCGGACGGGCGGTGCGGGGCCGGGCACGGGCGCGGGGCGGCCCGCCGTCTGACGGCGGCGCGTCAGGCCTCGGCATGCGCTCCCCTCGCCACCGCGCGCCTCAGGGATCGCACAGGCGTACGGCGAGGGCGGCGATGTCGTCGTCGAGACGCCCTTTGCTGTAGCGGAGCAGATCGCGGTGGAGCGCCGCGAGCAGGTCGCGGGGATGGGCCGCCGGCTGTCGGCGCATCCACGCCGTCAGCGGGAAGAACTCACCGTTGCGGGCGCGGGCTTCGGCGATCCCGTCCGTGTACAGGAGCAGCACGTCGCCGGTGGCGAAGTCGAAGTGGTCGACGGTGTACTGATCGCCGATCAGCTCCGCGAGGCTCAGGAGCGGGGACGGATTGGCCGAGTCGAGGACGCGGAGCTTCCCGCGGTTCAGGACCAACGGCGGCGGGTGCCCGCAGTTGAGGATGTCGATCCGCGTGCCCCCGTGCGGGATCTCCACGAGAAGGGCGGTGGCGAAGCGCTCCATCGGCCCCTCGGGGGGAAAGGCGGCGTTGTACCGCGTGCTGCTGGCGTCCAGCCTGCGCGCGACCTCCACCAAGTCGGACTCGCCGTAGGCCGCTTCCCGGAAGGCGTTGACGATCGCCGCTGCCGCTCCCACGGCCGGCAGGCCCTTGCCCCGCACGTCACCGATGAGCAGCCTGACCCCGTACGCAGTGTCGACGACCTCGTAGAAGTCCCCGCCGATGCGGGCCTCCGCCGCGGCCGCGAGGTACAGCGACTCGATCTCGATGCCGCCGATGCGGCGCGGCATGGGGCTCAGCACCACCTGCTGTGCCGCGTCGGCGACGAGCCGTACCTGGAAGAGCGTGCGCTCCCACTTGAGCCGGACATGACTTCCGTACGCGGCGGCCACGGTGACCGCGATGATCCCCGCGGCCGTCCACCACGTCCCCAGGTCGGGGAAGACGAGGCTGAGGCCGATCATCAGCAGGAGACAGACCGTCCCGAGCAGGACGGTGGGGAGCACCGGCCACATGGCGGCGGCCAGGGCCGGCGCCGCGGGCAGGAGACGACTGAAGGCCATTTCCGGAGGCGTCGTGTAAGCGAGACTGGCGATGACGACGGTCAGGATGACCGGTGACAGCCGCACAAGCCATCCCTGGCCGGAGCGCCTGCGGTGCCGCGGCCGTCCAGACTCGATCACATTCCTCAGAATATCTGCGAAATCTGGATAAAGCGCCCTGACGGACAGGGGCGCCTCGCCACCGGCGTCCGACGGCGGCGAGGGCACCGACGGTGGCGGGCGTGGCACGCGGGGTGCTCGCCACCGGCTCCGGTCCCCACGCGGGGGGGCTCCTGCGACGCACCGCGGATGCCCTCAGACCCGACGGCCGTGACCATCGTCCACGGTGTGATCGCTCCGGGGCGGCCCCTTGATCCGGGCGCGGACCCCGTCAGTCGGCGGACCGGCGCCTGCCCCGCTGGCGGCGCGGGTACGGCAGGAGCCGCGGTGAGCGTTTGGCGGCCACGTCCTCGACCCAGCCGAAGGTCAGGACCAGCAGGCCGACCAGGGGGATCGCCACCAGCAGGGTGAACCACTGGCTGGCCAGGAGCCACTGGAGGTTGTCGTAGAAGAAGGGGACGCTCCAGAGCGGGTCGATCAGCGGAATCGCGGCCACCAGTGCCACCTGGTGCCAGAGGTAGACGCTGACCGCACGCGCGTTGAGCAGGCTGACCAGGCCGTTCCAGCGTTCCAGCAACCTGGGCCACTGCTCCCAGGAGGGGCTCACGTGGAGCAGGATGGCGACGAAGCCGAGGGACCACAGGGCCTGGGCGATCGGCCAGGACTCGATGTCGGTGTGCACGGTCGGATCGACCGGGCGGGTCTGCAGGTACCAGAGGCCGGCCACCATGACCAGCGGGGCGATGGACGGCAGGACGTACTGCGGGATCTTCTTGAGCAGCCCTTCCTGGTGGGCCATGCCGAGGATCCAGCAGGAGCCGAACATCGCGAAGTCGTTGGCGGTCTCCCAGACCCGGCCGTAGAGGAACTCCTGGTCGGCGAAGAACGAGTTCATGACGATGAGCAGCGCCAGGGGGCTGAACAGCGTCACCCACGGCAGCCGTCGCAGCGCCCGGAGCATCAGCGGGGAGAGCAGTACGTACCACAGGTACGCCCGGAGGTACCAGAGCGGGACGGTGATCTGCAGGGCCCAGCCGCCTTCCACCAGGCCGAAACCGGGCAGCGCGTCCGCGTAGGGCGGAGTGCTCAGCGGGAGGATCCAGAACGCCAGCTTGGCCCACCACCAGGTGGGGTGGCCGTCGGAGTCGGGGCCCCAGCCGTCGATGATCTGGACGGTGATCAGGATGGCGCCGAACAGCCACATCGGCGGCAGCAGCCGGCGCAGTCGGCCGCGGATCACGCCGAGGGCGGGACGGCTGAGCGAGCGGGCCATCAGCGAGCCGGCCAGCGCGAACATCACGCCCATCGACGGAAAGACGAGGGGCAGCCAGAACCAGCCGAAGTTGTGGTAGACCATCACGCGGATCAGGGCCAGCGCGCGCAGCAGGTCGAGGTAGCGGTCGCGGCCGCCCTTGCGCGGGGACGGGGTCTGCGGCGCGTGCTCCGCTTCCGGCGCCTGCCTCGGCTCCGCCTCCGGTCCCGGCTGTCGCGGAATGGCGAGGGCTCTCAACTGGATGGTGTCCTGAGCGCGCCCGCGGTCGGTGAATGCAGTCATGTCAGGCCTCCACCGGTACAGCGACCTCGCCGGTGCGCCGGAGCTTCTGCCAGCGCAGTCGGCCACCGGTCATCGCCGTGATCGCGGACTGCAGCAGGACGATGTACATCAGCTGCCGGTAGACCAGTTGCTGGATCGGCAGGCTGATCAGGTACCAGGGCTTCTCGCGGTCGAGCCGGAAGGCGTACCAGGACAGCACGGCCTGGAGCAGGATGAAGCCGCCCCAGCTGGTGAGGGTGATCCCGGCGTCCCCGAAGAACACTCCGTACAGCAGGAACAGGTCGACCAGCGGTGCCAGCAGCGGGGCGACCACGCCGAACAGCACGACGAGCGGCAGTCCGACCCGGCCGAAGCGCCCGGCCGGGCCGCGGGAGGTCACCGCGCCGCGGTGCTTCCACATCGCCTGCATGCTGCCGTAGCTCCAGCGGTACCGCTGGGACCAGAGCTGCTGGAGGCTGGCGGGGGCCTCGGTCCAGGCGCGGGCGTTCTCGGCGTAGACGATCCGCCAGCCGTCGCAGAGCACCGCGATGGTGATGTCGGTGTCCTCGGCAAGGGTGTCGTCGCTCATCCCGCCGACCCGGCGCAGGGCCTCCTTGCGGAAGGCGCCGACCGCGCCGGGGATCGTCTGGATGACGTTCAGCATGTCGTACATCCGGCGGTCGAGGTTGTGGCCGAGGACGTACTCGATGTGCTGCCAGGCGCCGATCAGGCTGTCGCGGTTGCCGACCTTGGCATTGCCCGCGACCGCGCCGATCTCCGGGTCGCCGAAGGGCTGGACCAGCTCGCGCACGGTGGACGGCTCGAAGACGGTGTCGCCGTCCATCATCACGATGATGTCGTGGGAGGCGGCCGCGATGCCGCTGTTGAGCGCGCTGGACTTGCCGCCGTTGACCTTGCGGATCAGCCGGACGAACGGGAGGGCCATCTCCTCGACGATGTCCGCGGTGCCGTCCGAGGAGCCGTCGTCGATGACGATCACCTCGATCGGATGGTCGCTGACGGCCAGGGAGTTCAGGGTGTTGGCTATGCACTCGCGCTCGTTGTAGGCCGGGACCAGTACGGTGACCGGCCCGGTGACGGGCGGTCCCCAGGCGTCCCTCTTCTTCGCGCGGCGGGCGTGGATCGGCGCGAGGACGAGCATCAGCCCGAACCGGCCGAAGTTGAGGAAGCCGACGAGGGCCAGCAGTCCGACCAGCACCGGCAGGGTGTGCACGGCGACCTGGGTGGCCCAGATGTAGCCCTTGCCCGCCCAGAGCTGATATCCGGTGACCGGCACGGTGGCGCTGGAGGCGCCGAGTGCGTCGGAGATGGTGGTGAAGCGGTAGCCCTGGGCCTGCAGCCTGTCGATGATCTGTTCGAGCGCGGCGATGGTCTGGGTGCGGTCGCCACCCGCGTCGTGCAGCAGGATCAGTGCGCCCGCACCGGGCTTGGGCGGCATCGCCGCCTTGACGATCGCCTCGACTCCGGGACGCCTCCAGTCGTCGGTGTCGCGGTCGATGAACGCGGTGAGGTAGCCGCGCGCACCCACGTACTTGATCACCGGATAGTTCCAGTCGTCCATCGCCGAGGCGTCGGAGGAGTACGGCGGGCGGAACAGTGCGCTGTGCACACCGGCGACGCCGGCCAGCGCGAGCTGCGTCTGCGCCAGCTCCCAGCTGATCCGGGTGTGGGACTGGTACACCAGGTCGGGGTGGGTGAAGGTGTGCACGCCGAGCTCGTGGCCGTCGGCGACGATCCGCCGGATCAGCTCCGGGTTGCGCGTGGTCATGGCCCCGGTCACGAAGAAGTCCGCACGGACTTTGCGGGCCGCGAGCACCTCCAGGATCTTCGGAGTCCACTGCGGCGAGGGGCCGTCGTCGAAGCTCAGCACCGCGGTGCGGTCGGGGATGTGATAGCTCACGGGCTTTGCGTTCTTGCTGCCGCGCGCGTCGATGACCGGACCACCCTTGAGCAGGTGCTGCGGCACGGTCGTCTTGTCGACCGAGATCGCGATCCGGTCGTCGTGGAACGCCTCGTTGGTGGCGAGGCCGCGCAGGACGAGAAGCGCGAGCAGGCACGCCAGCAGCGACAGCGGCATGAAGAAGCGCAGTGGCGGCGCGGCCAGTCGGCGCGGCCTCAGCAAGGACTGCCGGCGGCGCTGATGGCGGGACAATGACGCTCCTGGAGATGGGTGGTGCGGAAGATCAGGGGTTCTCGGACGGCTGGCCCGCAGAACGCGCCCCGGACGGGGCGGTGGCCGTGGGCTTCGGCGTGGCCGCCGTGGGTTTCGGGGTGGCCGCCATGGGCTTCGGCGTGGCTGCCGGAGGTTTCGGCTTGACCGCCGGAGGTTTCGGCGAGGTGGCCGGGGGTTTGGGCCTGACGGCCGAGGACTTCGACGGACCGGCCGACGGCTTGGGTGTGGTGGCCGAAGGCTTCGTCCGGGGTGCGGCCGACCGTGTGGCCGTCCGCGGCGAGGCCGCCGCCGACGACGCGGACGGCGCGGTCGAGGGGGTGGGCGACGGCGCGGGCGACCGCGAGGGCTGTACGGGGATGCCCATCGCCGGAGCTTCCGCCTGCATACCGATCAGGCTGCTGCCCATGGCGATCGCCAGGATCGCGCCCACCACGGAGACCGGCCAGCCGAGGCCCCGCAGGAGACGGCCGCGCAGACCCGACTGGTCGACGAAGACCGGTGCGGGAGCGGGCTCGTCAAAGCTCGACTCGGATATTTCAGGCTGTGCCTGGTGCGCCGATCCGCGTTCCATGGAAGTTGATGCTGAGCGCACCGTGCGAGGCCTTTCAGGGCAGGGTACGTAGACCGCGGGATGGCAGGGCGAACGCTAGTGCACCGGCCCGAATCGACTTGGGCCCGATGTGCGCTTTTGGCGCGATCTGACCAGGCGTCGTAATCGGATTGAAATACCAATTGGCGGTACCAGTCAGTAGATCTGCACTCACCGTCGCCGATAGCCGACCGATGCGTGATCATCCGGATACCTTTCCCCGCGAACCCGATGGCCGGGGTCGCGCAGGTCGCCGCGAACCTTAGGATGACCCCCTCATGTGATCTGTCGTTGATCACCATGCAGAGGGCGTGTCCAGGTACCGCCTCCACACCCCCAAGGAGCCCGTGTGAGTCAGCCCCGCCGCACCCCTCGTCGCCGCGCGTGGACCGCGCTCACACTGCCCGCCCTCCTGTGCGTACTGGCCGCATGCTCCGGCGGCCCCACCTCGGATGCCGCCGCGTCGCGCACCCCCAGCGCCTCGCCGACCCCCTCCGGACCGCCCGGAACCCTGTTCGACGACTTCCGGTACAGCGGCCCCGACGACCCCGCGCTGGCCGCGAACGGCTGGGAGGTCCGTGCGGGTGGGGGTGGCCCGGGGATCAAGGACACCTGGTCCAGCGCCGGCGCCAGCTTCCCCGCCGACCCCACGGCCCAGGGGGGCAGGGTCCTGCAGCTGCGGTCCTCCACCGACGGCACCAAGCAGGGCACCCGGCAGGTCGAGGTGCAGAGCACCGGCACCCCCCTCTTCACGGGAACCTTCGCCGCTCGGGTCTACCTGAGCGACAAGCCCACGAGCGGCCGCAACGGCGACCACGTCGTGGAGACGTTCTTCCCGATATCCGCCTCGGACTCCTCGGCCAACTACAGCGAACTCGACTACGAGTACCTGCCGAACGGCGGCTGGGGCTCGGTGGGTCCGCAGCTCGACACCACGAGCTGGCACAAGGCCGATCCGCCGGACCGGGTCACCCGCGCGCTCAAGAAGAAGCGCCTCGAGGGCTGGCACATCATGATGGTCACCTTCATGAACGGAAAAGTGACCTATTCGCTGGACGGCAAGGAACTGTTCACCAGTTCCGGCAAATACGTCCCGCGCGAAAAGATGGACATGCATTTCAGCAACTGGTTCATCGACCTTCCGTTCACCGGTGGTTCGCGGACGTGGACCATGAAGGTCAACTGGTTCTACTACAAGGCCGGCGAGGCCGTTTCCCAGGCCGATGTACAGAAAACGGTGGACGGGTTCTACAACGCCGGCACCAACCACATCAACACCGTGCCGAAGTCCTGATCCACCGCCCGGAGTTGGACCGGGGAACGCCCCCGCGCCCGGACTATCCGGCGGCGGGGTGAAGCGTCGCCTCCCCGATCACCTCGATGCCCGTGCGCTGCCCCGGGCGGGCGGCGGCCGGGCTGGGGACCCGGACCTCGACGGGGGCTTCGATGCCGTCGACGGCGACGGTGACCATGGCGTCGTGGCCGTAGAAGCGGACGTCGGTCACCGTGCCGCCGGTCCGGGCGGCATCCGGGTCGGTCAGCCGGAGCTGTTCCGGCCGCAGCAGGACGACGCCCTCGCGGAGCCGGCCGGGCCGGGCCGTGAGCGGGATGCGGCCGAGCGCGGTGGTCGCCGTGTCCCGGTCATCCGCGGTGCCGGTGACCAGTACCGCATCGCCGACGAAGGCGGCGACCCAGGGGTCCGCGGGTCGGCTGTACACCTCGTGCGGTGGGGCGCACTGGGCCACACGGCCGTCCCGGACGACTGCGACGAGGTCGGCGGTGGAGAGGGCTTCCTGCTGGTCGTGGGTGACGAGCAGGGCGGTGGCTCCGGTGGCCCGCAGGGCGGCGCGCACGTCGGCCCGTACACCGGTGCGCAGGGCGGCGTCGAGGGCGTTGAACGGCTCGTCGAGGAGGACGAGGGCGGGCTGCGGTGCCAGGGCGCGGGCCAGGGCGATGCGTTGCTGCTGGCCGCCGGACAGCTCGTGGGGCATGCGCTCGCCGTAGCCGGCCAGACCGACGAGTTCGAGCATCTCCTGCGTGCGCCGCCGCCGGGCGGCCCGGTCGAGGCCGGGCAGGCCGAAGGAGACGTTGCGGGCCACGCTCAAGTGCGGGAAGAGCGCGCCTTCCTGGGGCACGATGCCGATGCGGCGGCGCTCGGGCGGAAGGTGGACTCCGGGGCCGGAGAGCTCGCGTCCGTCGAGGGTGACGGTGCCGGCGTCGGCGCGCAGGAAGCCCGCGATGATGCGCAGCAGCGTGGTCTTGCCGCAGCCCGAGGGGCCGAGGACGGCGGTGAGCGCGCCGGCCGGGACGGTGAGGTCGAGGCCGTCGAGGACTGGTGCCGCACCGGGGCCGTAGGCCTTGGTCAGAGCGGTGATCTGCAGGTCGGTCATGTGCGGTGCCTTCCGAGGAGGTAGGACGGGATGGCGGCCAGCAGGATCAGCGCGGCAGCGTAGGGTGCGGCGGCGGCGAAGGATCCGGTGCCGGTCTCCGTCCACAG
This sequence comes from Streptomyces sp. NPDC006450, assembly GCF_040612195.1. Taxonomy (NCBI): domain Bacteria; kingdom Bacillati; phylum Actinomycetota; class Actinomycetes; order Kitasatosporales; family Streptomycetaceae; genus Streptomyces; species Streptomyces sp. NPDC006450. Next base: position 41,600 of record NZ_JBEXPT010000032.1, read on the forward strand.
GCGGGTGGCCAGGGTGTCCATTCCCGTGGGGCGCAGCAGCAGGGTGGCGGGGAGCTCCTTCATGCACACGACGAAGGTGAGCGCGGCTCCGGCGGCGACGCCGGGGGCGGCCAGCGGCACGGTCACCTCGCGCAGTACGCGCAGCGGGGAGCGGCCGAGGGAGCGGGCGACGTCCTCCAGGACGGGCGGGGACTGGAGCACGGCGGCTCGGGTCCCGGCGACGGCGACGGGCAGGAAGAGCACGGCGTACGCGCAGACCAGCAGCGGGAGTTCCTGGTAGATCGGTTCGGCGTAGCGGACCGCGAAGAAGACCAGGGACAGGGCGACGGTGATCCCCGGGAGCGCGTGGCCGGCGTAGGCCGACTGCTCCAGCAGTCGTGCGGTGCGGCCGCGGTACCGTGCGGCGATCACTCCGACCGGCAGGGCGAGCAGGGTGGTGAGCGCGGCTCCCGCGGCGGCGACGCCGAGGGTGGTGGCGGCGGTGTCGAGGAGCGTGGCCGGGTCCCAGGTCGCGGAGTTGCCGACGGCCAGCCAGTACCCGAGGGTGGCGAGCGGGGTGAGGACGGCGACGCCGGTCACCGCCGCGCACCAGGCCAGCGCGGGCCCCCGCCAGTGGCCCAGCGCCGCGGGGACGGCGGGGCGCGCGGCGCCGCCACCCGTTCGCGCATGGCCGGCCCGGCCGCGGGTCCGTGCTTCGGCGGCGACCAGGGCGATCGTCATCACGACGAGGACGATGCTGAGGGCGGCGGCGGGGGTGCGGTCGAAGCTGGCCCGGTAGGAGGTGTAGATGCCGCGGGTGAAGGTGTCGTAGCGCATCAGCGATACGGCGCCGAAGTCGGAGAACACGTACAGCGCGACGAGGACCGCCCCGCCGGCGGCCGCGGGGCGCAGCTGCGGCAGGGTCACCCGCAGGAAGGTCTTCAGCGGGCCGTGGCCCAGTGAGCGGGCCACCTCCTCCTGCGCCGGGTCGGTGCCGCGCAGTGCGGCGGTGACGGGCAGGTAGACGTACGGGAAGCTCACCAGGGTCAGTGCGAGGGCCGACCCGGTGAAGCCGGCCAGCTCCGGGAAGGCGGACAGCCAGGCGAAGGCGGCGACGTAGCTGGGCACGGCGAGCGGCAGGGTCACCAGCACCGACCAGGCCCGGGCGCCGGGCAGGTCGGTCCGTACGGTGAGCCAGGCCAGCGAGACGCCCAGGACCAGGCAGGCCGAGACGACGGCGGCGGCCAGTCCGATGCTCCGGCCGAGCAGTTGGGCGGTGCGCTCGTCGGCGACGACGTCCCAGGCGAAGGCGGGGCCGCGCTCCAGGGAGCGGACGGCGAGGTAGCCGAGGGGCAGCAGGGCGAACACCGCGGCGACGGCCGCGGGAACGAGCAGGATGGCGGGTGGCCGGCGTCCGGCACGCCACCGCCCAGCCGGCGCGGTGGCGCCGTCCGGGCGGTGGGCGGTGGCCGGATCCGTCGGCGTGACGGGATCCGTGGAGGTCATGGAGGTCAGACCATCCCGGCTTCCTGGAGCATCTTCAGGGTCTCCTGAAGCGATTCCAGCTTCCCGAGGTCGATCTTCGGGGCGTCCAGGGTGGCCAGCGGCGGAAGGCCCTTGACCGTGCTGGTCACGCCCGCGGCGAGCGGGTACTCCTTGGTGTCCTCGGCGAAGTACTTCTGCGCCTTCTCCGAGAGCAGGAAGTCGACGGCCTTCTGGGCGACCGGGGCCTGGTCGGTTCCCTTGACGACGGCGACACCGGCGGTGTTGACGAGGCCGCCCGGGTCGCCGGCGGGCAGGAAGTGGATCTTCGCCTTGACCTTGCCCTCGCCCTTCTCGGCGACCTGCTCGTACCAGTAGTAGTGGTTGACCAGCCCGAGCGAGACCTCGCCCTTGCCGACCCCCTCCAGCACCTTGAGGTTGTTGTCGTAGACCTTCGGCTCGTTGGCCTTGAGGCCCTTCAGCCAGGTGCGGGTGGCGTCGTCGCCCTCCAGGACGCGCATGCCGGTGACGAAGGCCTGGAACGAGGCGTTCGTGGGGACGTAGCCGACCTTCCCCTTCCATTCCGGCTTGACCAGATCGTGGACGGTGTCCGGCACCTTGGAGACCTGTCCGGGGTGGTACGCGAGGACGCGGACCCGCCCGGAGGTGCCCACCCAGTCGCCCGCGCCACCGCGGAAGCCGGGGTCCACCTTGTCGAGGGAGGCCTGCGGAAGCTTCTCCAGCAGACCCTTGGTGGACAGGGCCCCGAGGGCGCCGGCGTCCTGGGAGAAGAACAGCCCGGCCTTGGTCTTGCCGCCCTCTTCCTGGATCTGGGCGGCGAGTTCGGCGCTCTCGCCGTAGCGGACGGCGACCGTGGTGCCGACGGCCTTCTCCAGCTCGTCGAGGAGCGGCTTGACCAGCTTCTCGTTGCGGCCCGAGTAGATGACGAGGCCCGCGTCGTCCTCGTCGACGCCGCAGCCTGCGACGGCGGGGAGCAGGAGTGCCGCCGCGCAGAGCGCGGTCAGGCGTCGGACCAGGGGGCGTCGCATGGGAAGCCTTCCTACAAGGGCGGCGGAGAATCGGGTACCGCCCCATAAGTAAGGTAAAGCTAACCTAAAGGTCAAGGGTGACGCATGCAACACTCCGACCGCGACCCCACATCGGCGGAGCCGACTTTACCGCTTATTCTCCTATGGATCTTCCGTGAGCCATCTGTGACTTTCCTGTGACTGTCGGGCGAGGTAAGGCTTTCCTAAGATGCGCCCGTGACAGTCCTTCCCGACCTGCTCCCGGGCACCGCATCCGTCCCGTTCGCCCTCGGCCTCGCCGCCCACGGCGACCGGACCGCCGTCATCACGGCCGACGGCCCGGTCAGCTATGCCGAGTTGGCCGTACGCGTGGACCGGGCGGCCCGCCGCCTCGGCCGGGAACGCCGTCTGGTCCTGCTGGTCGCCGCCAACACCGTCGACGCCCTCGTCGTCCACCTGGCCGCCCTCGCGGCCGGGCACCCCGTCCTGCTGGTGCCGGGCGACCACCCCGAAGCCGTCCAGTCCCTGATCGACGCGTACGACCCGGACGTCGTGGCCCGCCCCGAGGGCGGGGACGTGGTGCTCGACGAGCGGCGCGAGGTCTCGGCGCACGAGCTGCACCCGGACCTCGCCCTGCTGCTCAGCACCTCGGGCTCGACGGGATCGCCGAAGCTCGTCCGGCTGTCGCACGAGAACCTCCAGAGCAACGCGGAGGCCATCGCGCAGTACCTGGACATCCGCGACACCGACCGCGCCGCGACCACGCTGCCCCTGCACTATTGCTACGGCCTGTCCGTCGTGCACAGCCACCTCCTGCGCGGCGCCGGACTGATCCTGACCGACCTGTCGGTCGCCGACACCTGCTTCTGGGAGCTCTTCGAAGCCGCCCGGGGGACGGCCCTCGCCGGGGTTCCGTACACCTTCGACCTGCTCGACCGGGTCGGCTTCGCCGACATGGAACTGCCCCACCTGCGCTACGTCACCCAGGCCGGCGGCCGCCTGGCGCCCGACCGGGTCAGGCACTACGCCGCACTGGGCCGCGCCGCCGGCTGGAAGCTCTTCGTGATGTACGGCCAGACCGAGGCGACGGCCCGCATGGCCTACCTGCCGCCGCACCTCGCGGAATTCCGCCCCGAGGCGGCGGGAATCGCCGTCCCCGGCGGCTCCTTCCGCCTTCGGCCGCTAGCCGACGGCCCCGACCACCCGGACGGCCTCCACGGCTCCGACGAGAACACCGGCGAACTGGTCTACTCGGGACCCAACGTCATGCTGGGCTACGCCCGTTCCCCCGAGGACCTCTCCCTGGGCCGGAGCGTGCACGAACTCCGCACCGGCGACATCGCGCGCCGCTCGCCCGACGGGCTGTACGAGATCATCGGCCGGCGCAGCCGGTTCGCGAAGATCCTGGGCCTGCGCATCGACCCCGGGCAGGTCGAGGCGATGCTCGCCCGGCACGGCGTCAGCGCCCTGTGCACCGGCGACGACGAGGCACTGCGCATCGCGGCCGTCGTCGGCGACGACTGGGATGCCCGCCGGATAGCCGGGCGCGTGGCCCAGGACTGCGGTCTGCCGGCCCGCGCCGTCCACGTCCGCGTCCTGACCGCCCTCCCCCGCCTCCCCTCCGGCAAGCCCGACTACCGGGCGGTGCGCGAACTGACCCGTCAGGCGCCCGGCACCACCACCGGCCCCGGGGCCACGCCCGACGACGCCCCCGAGAGCCTGCACCTGCTCTACGCACGGGTCCTCGACCGCCCGGACGTGACGGACGAGAGTTCCTTCGTCAGCCTGGGCGGCGATTCGCTCTCGTACGTGGAGATGTCGATCCAACTCGAAGAGCGGCTCGGCCACCTGCCGGCCGGCTGGCACACGACACCGATCCGGGACCTCAGGCCGCCCGAGCACGCGGACACCTCCCGCAGGCGGACCCTGGAGACGAGCGTCGCGCTCCGCGCCCTGGCGATCTTCTGCATCGTCGGCTCGCACATCCAGGTGTTCGGCATCAAGGGCGGGGCGCACATCCTGCTCGCGGTCGCCGGGTACAACTTCGCCCGCTTCCACCTCACTTCGGCCGAGCGGCGCGTACGCGTCCGCCGGGGCTGGACCAGCCTCGCCCGCGTCGCGCTGCCGAGCATGGCCTGGATCGGCCTGATCCTGTTCCTTGGCGACGATTACACGCTCGCCAATCTCTTCCTGCTCGACAGCGTCCTGGGCCCCGACGACCTCCGGACCGGTATGCACTTCTGGTTCATCGAGGCCCTCGTCTACATCCTGGCCGCCGCCGTCGGGCTCCTGGGCCTGCCCGCGGTGGACCGGGCGGAGCGCCGGTTCCCGTACGCCCTGCCCCTGGCCCTCGCCGGCCTGGGGCTCCTCACCCGCTACGACCTCGTCGGCCTGCCGGAGCGCGAGCAACTCCCCGACGCCGTCACCGTCTTCTGGCTGTTCGCCCTCGGCTGGGCGGCGGCGAAGGCCGCCACCGGACGACAGCGCCTCCTGGTCACCCTGGTGGCCCTGGCCACCGTGCCGGGGTTCTTCCCCGGCGACCCCGGGCGGGAGGCGATCATCGTCGCCGGATTCGTGCTCCTGGTGTGGGTGCCCGGCCTCCCCAGCCGGGAGCGCCTGAACCAACTGGCCGGTCTCCTCGCGACCAGCTCCTTGTACATCTACCTGACCCACTGGCAGATCTTCCCGCTCATCGACGGGTTCTCCCGGCACCTCGCCTTCCTCGCCTCGCTCCTCTTCGGCATCGCCTACGCGGCCGGCGCCGGACGGCTGATGCGAGGCGCGTCCGGGCGGACGAAGGCCCTCGCGGGGAGGGGCAGGTGAACCCGCCCCTCCCCGTGGATCCCCTTCCCTCGGCTCAGTGGCCGTGGCCGTCGTCGTGCGGGGTCACCGACGGAGCGGGCTTCGCGGTCGGCGAGGCTCCCCGGGGCGGGGGCCGCCGGGGTGTGGTCGTCCGCAACGGGTGCTTCGGCGGTGCCGTGGCCGTGGCCGCCGCCGGGCGCGCTCTCCATGGAGGCCGCGACGTTCCGCAGGCCCAGGAAGGCCAGTGCGGCGGCGACGAGGACGGCCAGGCCTACGGGGCTGAAGACCCGGCGCGTCGGGGTGTCGGCGTCCTTGATCACGTAGGCGACGAAGGAGACGACGAGTCCGGCGGGGACGAGGACCGCGCCGCGGGCCGGGAAGTCGTCGAAGTGCTGGAGGCCGCCGCTGAGCATGCCGATGCCGAAGGACAGCAGCAGCGAGGCGCCCATCACCAGCAGCAGCCGGGGCAGCCCGGGACGCTCCCGGGTGAGCACGAACTCGTTGAGGACGGTCGCGGCGAGGAAGACGAGGGCGCCGTATCCGGCGATGCGGGTGTAGCGGTCGGGGTCGAGCGGGTGGTGGACGACGGCGCCGCTGATCAGGCCGGCGCCGACGAAATAGCCGACGTAGCCGAGGTACCGGGCGGCCAGGGACCGCTTCCGGGTCATGCTGGAGTGGCGTTTGCGCCGGGCGGCGCGTCCCGTGGCGGGAGAGTCGGGCGAGGGGTCCGCGGACCGGGCGCCGAGGAGCTGGGGCGAAGTCACGTACGAGTCCTTTGATGCCGTGTGCATGGCTCATCACCCCGTCGACCAGGGAGGTCGGGCCGGGGCCTGCGATGAGAGTCGGGTCGGAACGGGGCGAAGCGCCCGGTTCTACACCTGCTGCACCACGGAGCCGAGGACACTGCGCAAGGGCGGAAGGCCGGACGGAACGGTCGGTGCCCACGAGCCCGGCCGCGTCGCGGCGACGGCGGAGGACAGATCGCCGAGGGGAGACGGCGCAGGCGCGGGCAGTTCCGCACCCTGCTGGGGATGGCCGGAGGCGCACGCCTCGGCGGGGTGCCCGTGCCCCTCGCCGTCGCCGTGCCCGCGGGGGGCCTCGGCGCCGTGAGGGCCGGCCCGGTGGGCGCCGTCCACGTGGTCGACGCCGATGGCATCCAGGTGTGCGACAGGGACGGCGCCGCGGGCGACGTGCGCCGAGGCACTGTCGGCTCCGGCGGCATGCGTGTAGAGGAAGGCGAGCAGCAGGGCGGCCAGCCACAGCAGTCGCAGCGCACCCACCGGACGGCGGGCCCGCTTCGCGCTGGATGCAGCTGGGGCCGTGATCATGCCAGGACCCTATCCGGCGGCCGGGATCCGGTGCGTGGCGGCCCCGTTGACGCGAGGCGTACGGCCTCGGGCGGCTTCGCTCCACGCGCTCACGTGCTCCACGCGCCGACCGCGCCCAGACGCCAAGACACCGTCGAAATGGCGGGTATCCGGCATTTCACCACCCGCTCGCGTGGCTCCCGTGGTTGCATCCTCGTCGGAGGGATGCGTTCACCGGGACCTGGAGGAGGCTGGATGTCCGGCTCGGCGGACGACCCCACGCGCCTGCGGGTCCGGGAACCCCGACTCCGTCGGGGCGCATCGCTCCACCCTCCCTCGCGTGCGGTGCGCCGGGATCTCGCCCAGCTCGTCTGCGCGGTCGGCGGGGTGGTCCTCGGGACGGTGCTCCCCACGCTCTCGCTGGGCCCGCAGGTGGATGCCGGACCTGTGGTGACGCTCCTGTTCACCATCGGATTCGGCGTCATCAGCCTGGTGAGCATCATCTACTCGATGCTGTTCCTGGTCATCCAGTTCTCCGCCAGCACCTACACCCCGCGCCTCGGCCTCTTCCGGGACGACCCGATCGTGTGGCGCGCGTTCGCCTTCACCGTCGGCGCGTTCGTCTTCAGCATCACCTCGGGGCTGGCCATCGGTGCCCGCAGGACGACCGTGTCGACCCTCGTTCCCGGGACCGCCATGGTGCTCACGCTGATCGCGCTCGCCCTCATGCGGACCGTGCAGACGAGGGCGTTCCAGTCGATCCAGCTCGGCCACGCCCTGACCGCGATCGCCACGCGCGCGCACAAGCTGTTCGACGCCCTGTACGTGCGGCCCTACGACCCGGAGGGGGCCCCGGCCACGGGGTCACCGCACCCGGGGGCCGCCACCACCGCCGTCCTCTGGTCCGGACCGGCGGCGGTGGTCCAGCAGATCGACGTGAGCACCCTGGTCGGCCTGGCGAAGGAGCGCGACTGCTCCCTCACCTTCCTCGTCTCCCCGGGAGCGACCGTGTCACGGGGCATGACGCTGGCCGAGGTGACCGGCGGCGAGTTGCCCGAGGCGGTGGTGCGCGGCGCCCTGGCGACCGGAGTCGAGCGCACCTTCGACCAGGACCCCGACCTGCCCTTCAGACTCCTCGCCGACATCGCGCTGCGCGCGCTCTCCCCGGCCGTCAACGACCCGGCCACGGCGGTGGAGAGCATGGACCGCCTCGAAGACCTGCTGACCCGGCTCGCCGGACTGGAGCTGAGCACCGGCTGCTTCCTCGACGAGGGCGGCCGGTTGCGGGTGACGCTCCCGGTGCCGGACTGGGAGCGTTACGTGCGCACCGCCGTCGACGACCTGCTCTTCGCCGCCGCCGACTCCCCGATGGCACTGCGCAGGATGCGCGATCTGCTGAGCAGGCTGGCGGAGCGGGTCCCGGAGAGCCGGCGCGGGATCGTACGGGACCGGCTTCGGTGGGTCGAAGGGGCGGGGAGCGAGAGGTACCCCCTCATCTGGGCCGCCTCACCCGGCGGGTCGACGACCCCCGCGCCCGGTCGCGTGTGAGCCGCGGCTCCCGCCGATGCCACCGCTGCCGTCGATGCCACCGAAGGCGTTGACCTGGGCGGTGGGGACGTGGCTCTCGTCGGCCTCGCTGCCCCGTCCGAAGTGGTTCAGGAGCAGGTTGAGGAGGACGGCGACGAGGCATCCCGCCGTCTCGGCCGCGACATGCGCGACGGGCCGCCCCGCGCGGACACGTTCGACCAACAGGCGCCTACCGAAGACGGTCAGCCGGGCACTACGGTGGGACACGAAGACCTCCGTTGTGCAATGGGTTCCTAGACAGCTCCCACCGCACCGGAGGTCTTCGCCATGTTCGAGACCTACCGAGTGTCAACAACGCTCGTGATCAATACACCTAGGCCGGCGGGGGTGGCGCGGGCAGCGGCGGGAGGGCCGGCTCGAACAGCCAGGCCCGGAAGAGGTCGTCCAGCGGTTCGAGCGCGTAGCGGGACGCGTGTGCGGTGAATCCGGCCGTGGTGACCACGCCGTGGCGGTGCACGGTGGCCCACTCCCGCAGCATGCGGAAGAACGGCCCGTCCCCCAGGGCGCAGCGGATCGCGTGCACGGCGAGGCCGCCGCGCTGGTAGAGGCGGTCGTCGAACATCAGCTTGCGTCCCGGGTCGGCCAGCAGGAGGTCCTGCGGCTGCCCGGAGAGCAGGCGGTGCGCGGTGGCCGCCAGTTCGTGCGCGGTACGGCCGCCCGAACGCTCCGACCAGATCCATTCCGCGTACTTGGCGAAGCCCTCGTTGAGCCAGATGTGCCGCCAGTCGGCGATGGTCACGCTGTTGCCGAACCACTGGTGCGCGAGCTCGTGGGCGATGAGCCGCTCCGAACCGCGTACGCCGTCCACGTGGTTGGCGCCGAACAGGGAGAGCCCCTGGGCCTCCACCGGCACGTCCAGCTCCTCGTCGGCGACGACGACCGCGTACTCCCCGAAGGGGTAGGGGCCGAACAGCTCCTCGAACAGCACCATCATGGCGGGCTGCCGTGCGAAGTCGCGGGAGAAGCGGGGCAGCAGGTGGGCCGGTACGTGGGCGCTCTGCGGGACTCCGCCGAGCCCGGGGTCGCCGAGCAGCACCGTCTGGTGCATGCCGATGGACAGGCCGACCAGGTAGGTGGAGGTCGGCGCCGGCTGCTCGTACACCCAGGTGGTCGTGGAGGCCCGGGTCGTCCGCGTGAGCAGCCGGCCGCCGGCCACCACGGTGTAGGCGGAGGGGGTGTTGACCGAGATCTGGTACGAGGCCTTGTCCGCGGGCCGGTCGTTGCACGGGTACCAGGAGGGAGCGCCGACCGGCTGGCTGGCCACCAGCGCGCCGTCGGTCAGTTCCTCCCAGCCGAGGCCGCCCCAGGGACTGCGCACCGGTGTGGGGTTGCCCGCCCAGTGCACCTCCACGGTGAAGGCGGCGCCGGCGGACAGCGGCTTGGGCGGCCGGATACGGAGTCTGCCGCCCCGGTGGCTGTACTGCGGCGCCCTGCCGTTGACCAGGACCCGGCCTATTCTGAAGTCGGCCAGGTTGAGGTGGAACTCGGTGAGCGGCGCCCGCCCGGCGATCGCGCTGAGCCGGGCCGTCCCGGCGAGCCGGTTGGGGCCCGGACGGTACTCCAGAGCGAGTTCGTACCGGTGCACGCGGTAACGGGGGTCGCCGTTGGCCGGAAAGTACGGGTCCGATGCCGCTGTCTTCTGGCCGTTCACTGCCGCTTCCGCTCCCTGCGTTGTGCTCGTACGACGTGCTGGTGGTGCCGGCCCGGACCCCGGACCCGGACCACCGGACCCGCCCTTCAGGACCGCCACGCCTCGATCGGGTTGCCCAGCCAGCGGGTGTCGGCGGGAACGGATTCCCCGGCCATCACGAGGGAGGCCGGACCCAGTGTGCTGCGGGCCCCGACGGTGCTCCCGGGCAGGACGATTCCACCCGGGCCCAGGGTGGCGCCCTCACGGAGGACCACAGTATCCGTCCTCAAGATCCGGTCGTGGAAGAGGTGCGTCTGCAACACGCAGCCCCGGTTCACGCTGACCGCGTCGCCCAGGACGACCAGGTCGGTCTCGGGCAGCCAGTAGCTCTCGCACCACACGCCGCGGCCGATCCGGGCCCCGAGTCCGCGCAGCCACAGGGACAGCACCGGCGTGCCGGGCACCGAGCCGACCAGCCAGGGCACGGCCAGGACCTCGACGAAGGTGTCGGCCAGTTCGTTGCGCCACACGAAACCGCTCCACAGCGGGTGCTCACCGACCCGGTGGCGGCCCACCAGCAGCCACTTCGCGGCCGCCGCCACCACGCACGCGGCGACGCCGGCGGCGAGCAGGACCGCTCCGGAGAGCAGCGCGGCCCCCCACGGGCCGGGCCCGTCCGCCCCGGCCAGCGCGCAGAAGGCCGCCACGGTCGCCACGGCCAGCGCGGCCGAGCAGAACACCGGGGCGAGCCGGCACAGCTCCACCAGCCCGCGCGCCCACAGCAGCCGCGCGGGCGGATCGTACGTCCGGCTCTGGTCGGGGTCGGCCGCGGACCTCGGCAGCCGGACCGGCGGCAGGCCCAGGTAGGAGCTGCCCTTCTTGGCCTTCTTCGGGGTGGCGGACAGGACGCCGACCAGCCCGTCGTCCGGGACGGAACGGCCCGGCGCGGTCATCCCGGAGTTGCCGAGGAAGGCGCGTCGGCCGATCTCGGAGTGGCCGATCCGCAGCCAGCCGCCGCCGAGCTCGTAGGGGGCGGTCAGGGTGTCGTCGGCGAGGAAGGCGCCCTCGCCGACGGTGGTGAGGCTCGGCAGCGCGAGCACGGTGGACACCTCGGCACCCCGGCCGATCTTCATGCCGAGGAGCCGCAGCCACACCGGTGTGATCAGCCCGGCGTACAGGGGGAAGAGGGTTTCCCGGGAGAGGTCCATCAGCTGGGTGACCGTCCAGGCCTGCCAGCCGATCCTGCTGTGCGTCGGATGGGTTCCCGTGCGCAGCCCGAGGCTGAGGAGGCGTACGGAGACCAGGATCAGAGCCGCGTACGCGAACCCGTAGGCGAGCGCCCCCGGCACCACGGCGAGCAGTGCTCCGGCCAGGGCCCGGCCGAGTCCGGCGTCGGCGGGCACGAACCGGCCGGCCACGAGGAGGGCGGGCAGGGCGGCGAGCACGGGCAGGGCGGTGAGGCAGAAGCCGGCCGCACCGTAGGCGGCGCGCCAGGGCAGACCGCGCGGCGGGCGCTCCTTGGGCCAGTTCCGCTTGGCCTTGCCGAGTTTGCCGGCGGGGGCCCCGGCCCAGCGCTGGCCGGTCGGGATCTGGCCGACGACGGCGGAGCCGGGGGCCACCTCGGCCCGCTTGCCGACCCTGGCGCCGGGGAAGAGGATGCTGCGGGTACCGACCACGGCGCCCGCGCCGACCTTCACGGCGCCGATCTCCAGCCGGTCACCGTCGAGCCAGTGGCCGGAGAGGTCCACCTCGGACTCCACGGCGCAGCCGCGCCCGAGCTTGAGCATGCCCGTGACGGGCGGTAGCGAGTGCAGGTCCACCTCGGGGCCGATCTTGGCACCCAGCGCCCGCGCGTAGCGTTCCAGCCAGGAGCCGGTGAGCGAGGTCGCGCCGGAGCACTCGGCCAGCCGCTCGGCCGTCCACAGCCTCAGGTGAACGTTTCCGCCGCGCGGGTGGCGCCCCGCCTTGACCCCGCGCAGCAGCAGGCGGGCGCCGCCGGCCGCGATCGCGAGGCGGCCGGGCGGGCTGAAGAGCAGTGCGGCGCCGGCGGCGACGAGCCACCACGAGGCGGCCGGAGCCCACGGATAGGCCCCGAACCAGTGCAGTACGTTGCCCAGGGCGAGCAGCGCCACCGTCCAGCGCAGGCCGACCAGGGTGAAGAGCGGGAGCAGCAGCAGGGACTGGATGACCTTGGTGCGCGGCGGTACGGGCGCGATGGTCCGGACCGCGCCGTCGTCCTGTGCGGACTTCTCCAGGTGCCGGGCCAGCTTGCGCAGGGTGGGCTGCTGGTAGATGTCGAGGACGGCCGCGCTCGGGTAGCGGGTGCGCAGCCGGGTGGTGAGCTGGGCTGCGGCGAGGCTGCTGCCGCCGATCGCGAAGAAGTCGTCGGCGGCGCCGGTGACGGCCACGCCGAGGGTCTCGCTCCACTGTTCGGCGAGCCAGGCCTCGGTGCCGTAGAGCTGCTCCGTGGGTCCGCTGGTCTCCAGGTCGGGGAGCGGCCAGGGCAGTGCGTTCCGGTCCACCTTGCCGGACGTGCGGGTGGGCAGCTCCTCGACGGGCGCGAGCAGGGGTACGAGCGCCGCGGGCAGTTCGGCGCGGAGCCGGGTCACGGCGGCCGCGTGGTCCCAGCCGTCCTGGGTGACCAGGTAGCCGACGAGGAGCTGGTTGCCGCTGCGTGCCGTGCGGACGGCGGCGGCCGCGCCGGCGACCCCGGGCAGGGCCTGGAGTGCGGCGTCCACCTCGCCCAGCTCGATCCGGCGGCCGCCGAGCTTGATCTGCTCGTCGGCGCGGCCCAGGAAGACCAGCCCCTCGGGTTCCGCGCGGACGAGGTCGCCGCTGCGGTAGGCGCGCTCCCAGCCGAGGGATTCCAGCGGGGCGTACTTCTCCGCGTCCTTCTCGGGGTCGAGGTAGCGGGCCAGGCCGACGCCGCCGATGACGAGCTGGCCGCTGCCGCCCATGGGCACCGGTGCACCGGATTCGTCGACGACGGCCAGCTCCCAGCCGTTCAGCGGGAGGCCGATGCGGATCGGTTCCTCGCCGGTCAGGAGCGAGGCGCAGGCGACGACGGTGGCCTCGGTGGGGCCGTAGGTGTTCCACACCTCGCGGCCCTCGGTGACCAGGCGCTGGGTGAGCTCGGGCGGGCAGGCCTCGCCGCCGAAGATCAGCAGCCGGACCTCGTTGAGTGCCTCGGGCTCCCAGAGGGCGGCCAGGGTCGGGACCGTGGAGACCACGGTGATCTCCTGCTCGGCCAGCCAGGGGCCGAGGTCGGCGCCGCTGCGGACCTGGGAGCGGGGGACGGGGACGAGGCAGGCGCCGTAGCGCCAGGCCAGCCACATCTCCTCGCAGGAGGCGTCGAAGGCCACGGACAGTCCGGCCATGACCCGGTCACCGGGGCCGATCGGCTCCTCGGTGAGGAACAGCGCGGCCTCGGCGTCCACGAAGGCCGCGGCGCTGCGGTGGGTGACGGCCACGCCCTTGGGCTTGCCGGTGGAGCCGGAGGTGAAGATGATCCACGCGTCGTGTTCGGGGCCGGGGCGGGAGGCCGGGGCGCGCCCCGCGGACGGGCCGGCGGCCTTGCCCGGCGCGGCGACCTCGATGCGCTGGTCGGCGCCCAGTACGGCCCGTACCCCGGCCTCGCCGAAGACCAGGTCGGCCCGCTCGTCCGGATCCTCGGCGTCCACGGGCACGTAGGCGGCGCCCGCCGCGAGGACGGCCAGGATGCCCGCGTACAGCTCGTTGGTCCCCGACGGCACCCGTACGCCGACCCGGTCGCCGAGCCCCACCCCGGCGGCCGCGAGGGCGCGCCGCCGGCGCTCCACCTCGGCGGCGAGCGCCCGGTAGGTCAGCCGGGTGGCTCCGTCGTCCAGGGCGAGTTCGTCGGGGTGGGCCTGTACGGAGGCCTCGAAGACGTCGACGAGGGTGCGCGCCGGGGCGGCGGGTCCGGCGGAGAACCGGGCCGATTTACCGGACTCCTCGGGCCCCTCCCCGGCAGCGGGCGCGACGTCGGGCGCCGGCCCTTCGCCGAGCCCGGTCCCGTCGTCGAGCAGAGTGACTTCACCGTGCTCTGGTGTGGCTGCCATCGGCCCTCGCGTCGTGTTCCCGGAACCCTCCGGTCGCCGGGCGGAGCCCGGGTCTGCCCAGGTTGTTCCGGTCCAGCGCCAAACAACCCGCCAGTCTAGTGCGACATCAAGGATTTTCTGGTTCAAGCCTTGCGCATGGCCGGGAAGAGGCGGTACCTGGTCGTGGTGGTCGCGGCGTCGCCCGTCGCGGCGTCACCGGTCG
>NZ_JBEXPT010000033.1:0-54971 GCF_040612195.1 Streptomyces sp. NPDC006450
CGCAGGGGCCGGGCCGCCTTTCGGCTGCCCGGCCCCTGCGGCCATCGGTCCTACGCGTTCACGCGTCCACGCGTCCCCGGGTCAGACGCCCGCGTACGAGTGCTTGCCGCTCAGCAGGATGTTCACGCCGTAGTAGTTCCAGATCCAGCAGGCGAACGCGAAGAGCGCGAGGTACGCGGCCTTGCGGCCCTTCCAGCCGGCCGTGGCACGGGCGTGCAGGTAGCAGGCGTACGCCACCCAGGTCACGAAGGACCAGACCTCCTTGGGGTCCCAGCCCCAGTAGCGGCCCCACGCGTCGCCGGCCCAGATCGCGCCCGCGATGATCGTGAAGGTCCACAGCGGGAAGACGGCCGCGTTGATGCGGTACGAGAACTTGTCGAGCGAGGCCGCCGACGGGAAGCGCTCCCAGACCGAGGTGGCGAACTTGCCCGGCTTGCCGCCGCGCGCGAGCTTCGCCTCGTAGCCGTCGCGGAAGAGGTACATGACCGCGCCGGCCGCGCCGATGTAGAAGACCGCACCGCAGATGATCGCGGTGGAGACGTGGATCAGCAGCCAGTACGACTTCAGCGCGGGCACCAGCTGGTCGCTGTCGGTGTAGAGCACCGTGGTGGCGATGCCGAGGTCGAGCAGGACCGTGGTGACCAGGAACAGGCCGAGCCAGCGGACGTTCTTCTTCAGCGCGAGGAGCAGCAGGTACGCGCCGACGGCCACCGTGGAGAAGGTGATCGAGAACTCGTACATGTTGCCCCAGGGGGCCCGCTCCACCGACATCGCGCGGGCGCCGACCCCGCCCGCGGCGAGCAGGAAGCCGAGGGTGGTCAGCGAGATCGCGATGCGCCCGTACAGGTCGCCCTGGACGGTGCCGCCGGCCGCGCCGGGGCCGTCCGGGACGTCACGGGTGCCGGCGGCGCTGCGCGTGACCACCTTGGGCTTGTCGAGGACGGCGGTACCGGCCTTGCCCCGCACCTGGACGGCGGGGGCGGCGGCCCCGGACGCGGACGCGGCTCCGGAGCTGGTGAGCGCGGCGGCCGTACGGGCCACCTTGCTGCGGCTACCGAAGATCCATTCGGCGATGTGGGCGAAGAAGGCGAGGGTGTAGACCGCCATGGACGCGTAGATCAGGTTGTTGCTGAGGTGAGCCAGACTCTCGTTGGCTGCGGCCGCGAGCTGCATCACGCGCGCTCCCCTTCGACTTCTTCGGCTTCTTCGGCAGGTTCGGGTTCGGTTTCGGCGACGGGCGGCGGGGGCGCCGCCGTGGGCGCCTGCTCGTGGAGCACGCCGGCCAGGACCGCCAGCTCCTCCGGGAGCCTGGCGGACTCGCTGCGGCCGAGGCCCGCCATCTCGACGACGGTCACGCCGTCCTCGCCGCGGACCGCGCGCACCCAGATCCGGCGGCGCTGGATGAAGAGGGAGCCCGCGAGTCCCGCGATGGCGGCGACGGCGCCGGCGAGGGCGAGGCCGCTGCCGGGCTGGTGGGTGATCGAGAAGGTCGCCCAGCGCTCGATGCCCTCGAACTTCACGGTGCCCTGACCGCCGGGCAGTTCCATGCTCTCCCCGGGCAGCATCCGCTTGGCGAGCGGCTGGCCGTCCTCGGTCTTGAACTGCTGCATCTTGGACGTGTCCAGCTGGTACACGTTCTGCGGCAGCCCCGAGTCCACCCCGAGGCTGCCGTGCCACGCGTTCAGCGCGAGCGCCGGGAAGTCCAGCTCCGGGAACTGCGAGAACATCGTGCCCTGGCCGGCGCCCGCGAAGGTCGGCACGAACATCGCGGCGAAGCCGAGCTGCGTCGTCTTCCCGTCCTTGTCCTTGTAGCCGTCGGTGACCTTGACGGCTCCGGTGGAGGTGAGGTTGCCGTCCTGCGGCAGCATCGGCACGGCGTCCTTGTAGACCATCTTGCCGGTGGAGTCGGTCACCGAGATGACCGGCGCGTAGCCGTGGCCGAGCAGGTAGACCTTGGAGCCGTCCACCTCCAGCGGCTTGTTGACCTGGATCTCGCGCTTCTCCGGCGTTCCGTGCGCCCCGTTGCTGAAGGTGACGTACGCCTTGAAGTCGCGCGGGGTGCCCTTCTGCGGGCCCGTGCGCTCGAAGGTGGCGTCGAACTTGTCCAGGGTGAAGGAGAAGGGCGGCAGGTCGTCGGGGTCGAAGAGGCCGCCGGCCTTGAAGTCGTCGTACTGGGTGAGGGTGTTCGAGAAGCCCTTGCCGCGCAGGACGAGCTTGCCGCCCTCGGACTTGAAGTACTGGCCCCAGGCGAAGGCGATCAGCATGACGATCAGCGCCACGTGGAAGATCAGGTTCCCGGCCTCGCGCAGGTAGCCCTTCTCGGCCGAGACCGATCCCGATCCCGACCCCGATCCCGTGCCTGCCTCCGTACGGAAGCGGCGGCGCTTGAGCAGGCCGCGCGCGGTGGCGAGCACCTCGTCCGGGGAGGCGTCCGTGCGCCACGTCGTGTACGCGGGCATCCGGTCGAGCCGCTTGGGCGCGGCCGGCGGCCGCCCGGTGAGCTGGCCGACGAACTGCCAGGAACGCGGCAGGATGCAGCCGATCAGCGAGATGAACAGCAGCAGGTAGATCGCGGAGAACCACACCGAGCTGTAGACGTCGAAGAGCTGGAGCTTCTCGGCGACGCCCACCCAGGAGGCGTGCTCCTTCTTCCAGGCGGCGACCTTCATCAGGTCGACCTGGTTCTGCGGGACCAGCGAGCCCGGGATGGACGCCAGCGACAGCAGGAAGAGCAGGATCAGCGCCACCCGCATCGAGGTGAGCTGCCGCCAGAACCAGCGGGCCCAGCCGAGCACCCCGATGCCCACGGGGCCGCCGGGGGCGTCCTCCAGGGGAGCGGTGGACAGCTGCGCGCCGGCGGCCGCCTCGGCCGAAGCATCGGCGGAGGCGGAATCCTCGGACTCGGGGGCATCGTGCGGCGCCTCGGTGGACGCCTTGTCGGTCGTACTCATGTCCGTGTAGTCCTCAGATCCCCACCGTGAAGCCGTTGGTCCAGCTCTGCATGTCGCTGACGATGCTGCTCCACAAACCTGTGACGAGCAGCAGACCGGTCAGGATCAGCATGCCGCCGCCGATCCGCATCACCCACGCGTAGTGCTTCTTCACCCAGCCGAAGGCGCCGAGCGCCTTGCGGAAGGCGAGGGCGGTGGCGATGAACGGCAGCCCCAGCCCCAGGCAGAAGACCACGGTGAGCAGCGCGCCGCGGCCCGCGGTCGCCTGGTCGAGGGAGAGGGTGCCGACGGCGGCCAGGGTCGGGCCCATGCAGGGGGTCCAGCCGAGTCCGAAGAGCACGCCGAGCACGGGCGCGCCGATCAGTCCGACGGTCGGCTTCCTGTGGAAGCGGAACTCGCGCATCGTCAGACCGGGGATCGCGCCCATGAAGAACAGGCCGAGCAGGATCACCAGGCCGCCGAGGACCCGGGAGATGACTTCCTTGTTCGCGTCGAGGGTCTGCCCGAAGTACCCGAACAGCGCGCCGGTCGAGACGAACACGGAGGTGAAGCCGAGGACGAACAGGCTCGCGCCGCCCAGCATCCGGCCGCGGCGGGCCTCGGCGAGGTCGGCGCCGCCGACGCCGGTCACGTAGGAGAGGTAGCCGGGGACCAGCGGCAGCACGCACGGCGAGAAGAAGGAGACCAGCCCGGCGAGCAGGGCGATCGGCAGGGCCAGCAGCAGGGCGCCGTTGAGGACGGTCGTGTTCACGCCGGTCGCTTCGGCGGCGAGCACGGTCCCCGGGAACGCCGAGAGCGCGGAGAGCTCGGTGACCACGAGGTCACTTCTCCGCGAGCAGCGGGTTGATCATCGCGCGCAGCTGCTGCTCGTTGACCGCGGCCAGGGTGCGGGCGGCGATCTTGCCCTCCTTGTCGAGGACGATCGTGGAGGGGATGGCCGCAGGGTTGAGCGAGCCCTTGGGGAAGCGCAGGACCAGCTTGCCGTCCGGGTCGTAGAGGCTCGGGTAGGTGATCCCGTAGGTCTCTTCGAAGGAGGTGGCGTTCTGCTTGGTGTTGTCCCGGGTGTTGATGCCGACGAAGGCGACGGGCTCGCCGGCCTCCGCCATCTCCTGGGACACCTTCGCGAAGTACTTGGCCTCGGCGCGGCACGGCGGGCACCAGGAGCCCCAGACGTTGAGGACGACGACCTTGCCCTTGAGGGTGGTGACGTCCAGGGTCGCGCCGTCGACGGTCTCGCCGTCGAGCTTGGGCGCGTCGACGCGCTTGCCCCGGGCGACGGTGGAGACGCCGCTGGAGCCCGTCACGTAGTTGCCGCCGGCCGAACCGGAGGATTTGCTGCCGCCGTCCGCATCGCCGCACGCCGTGAGGGTGAGTGCGCCGGCGAGGGTCACCGCGGTCAGCAGGAGGGCGCGGCCGCTGGTCGAGCGGCTGCGGCGGGGGGCGCGGCTAAGGCTCATGTGAAAAGTTTCGCATGTGCGGTTTGCGGATCTTCCGCGCCCCCCGCGGGGTCCGTGAAGCCGCTGGTCAGGTACTGACCCGGGGCGGTTCAGGCCGCCGCGAGATACGTGCCCCAGCCACCGGTCGGCGCCTGACCGGGGCCGAGCGTGCGCAGCCTGGCCAGCACCTCGGGGTCCTGGACGTCGAGCCAGTCGGTGAACTGCCGGAAGGATACGAGGCGTACGTCCTTTTTGTCCGCCATGCCTTTGAGGGCCTCCTCGACGGCGTCCATGTAGATGCCGCCGTTCCACTCCTCGAAGTGGTTGCCGATGAAGAGGGGTGCCCGGTTGGACTCGTAGGCCCGCTTGAAGCCGCCGAGGTAGGCGGCGGTGGCCTGGGTGCGCCAGGCCGGGTAGTTCGACGGGACGCCCCTGGTGGTGTTCTTGGACTGGTTCGCGAGGATGTTGTAGTCCATCGACAGCACCTCGAAGGAGTGCCCGGGGAACGGCAGCGACTGCAGCGGCAGGTCCCACAGGCCCCCGCGCTTGACGGGCCACTGCTGGAGGCCGCCGGGCGAGCTGGAGTCGTAGCGCCAGCCCAGCTTCCGAGCGGTCGGCAGCAGGTTGTCCTGGCCGAGCAGGCAGGGGGTGCGGGCGCCGGCCAGCTCCTTGCGGTAGTCGAAGGGCAGCGGTTCGAGGTCGGTCCAGCCGGTGTTCGTACGCCAGTTGGTGACGAAGGACACGGCCTGGTCGATCTCGCTCCGCCAGTCCTCGGGGGTCCACTTGCCGACCGAGCCGGAGCCGCCGCAGAAGTGCCCGTTGAAGTGGGTGCCTATCTCGTGGCCGTCCAGCCACGCCTCGCGCACGTACCTGAGGGTGCTCCGGACGTTCTCGTCCTTGAGGTAGCCGATGTCGGAGGCGCCGACGCGGTTCTTCGGCGGCCGGTAGAGGTCCTTCTTCGACTCAGGGAGGAGGTAGATGCCCGAGAGGAAGAAGGTCATCGCCGCGCCGTGGTCCTTGGCGAGCTTGAGGAACCGGGGGAAGAGCCCGTTGCCGATCTCGCCCGCGCCGTCCCAGCTGAACACCACGAACTGCGGCGGCGTCTCGCCCGGCTGGAGGGGTACGGGGGCGGCCGGCTGGTGCGGCTGCGGCCCGGTGTCGGCGGTGGATCCGTCGCCGATGGGCTTGACCACCGGGCCGGGCGGGGCGGTGGGCTGCGCCGCGCCCGACGGGTTGACCGGTCCGGGGTTGCCCGTGCCGGACGGCCCGCCGACGCTGCAGCCGGCGACGCCGGCCGCGGCGGCGGCACCAAGTCCGAGTCCGAGCACTCCTCTTCGGCTGAAGCCGCGCATATCGCTCATGAAATGTCATACAAACGGACATCCCAGCGAAGGCAAGGGGTGACACAGCCCCGCCAGGCAACTTGTATGAAATTAGGCAGAGTCTTGACCAACCGGACACGTCCGGCGGCCCGCGTCCGGCGGCCCCGGGTCCGGCGGCCCCGGCCCGGGCCAAAGGCTCCGGGCCCGGCCCGAGGGGGCCGAGCCCGGTCATCCGTACCGCCCGGCCGGGCCTTACGCGCCGAAGGCCTTGGACTTGCCCTTCACCGGCTTCGCCCCCGCGAGGAGGTGCGCCGGGACCAGGTCCCGGGCCGGCTCGCTGTAGCCCACCGACACCAGCCTGTCGCCCTGGTACGTGAACGAGGTGAGCGAAGCCAGCGTGCACTGGCGGCGGCGCGGGTCGTGCCACAGCCGCCGCTTCTCCGCGAAGCTCCGCACGATCCAGATCGGCAGCTGATGGCTGACCGCCACCGCCTCGTGGCCGCGCGCCGCGTCACGGGCGGACTCGATCGCGCTCATCATCCGCACGACCTGCTCGACGTACGGCTCGCCCCAGGACGGCTTGAACGGGTTCGTCAGGTGCTTCCAGTTCTGGGGCCGGCGCAGCGCGCCGTCCCCGACCCCGAAGGTCTTGCCCTCGAAGACGTTGCCCGCCTCGACGAGGCGGCCGTCGGTCGCCAGGTCCAGCCCGTGCGCCTTGGCGATCGGCGCGGCCGTCTCCTGGGCCCGCTCCAGCGGAGAGGCCACGACGTACGTCACGTCCCGGTTCTCCAGGTGCTCCGCGACCCGGTCCGCCATCTTGCGGCCCAGCTCGGAGAGGTGGTAGCCGGAGCGGCGGCCGTAGAGGACCCCGTCCGGGTTGTGCACCTCGCCGTGGCGCACCACGTGGACGACGGTGATCTCGGCACTGCCCTGATTGCTCATGCGGTGGCCTCCGCGGCGGCCCGCGCGGCGGCCGGCAGGGCGGCCGCGATGCGCTCGATCGCCTTGTCGTCGTGGGAGGTGGACACGAACCACGACTCGAACGCCGAGGGCGGCAGGTAGACGCCCTGCGCCAGCATCGAGTGGAAGAAGCCGTTGAAGCGGAAGGCTTCCTGCTTCTTCGCGTCGTCGTAGTTGCGGACCTCGTCCTCGGTGAAGAACACGGAGAACATGTTGGAGGCGGTCTGCACCCGGTGCGCGACGCCCTCCTTGGTGAGCGCCTCGGTGACCAGCCCCTGGATCTGGCGCGACACGGCGTCGACCTTCTCGTACGCCGCGTCGTCCAGCAGCCGCAGCTGTGCGAGACCGGCGGCCGTCGCGATCGGGTTACCGGACAGCGTGCCCGCCTGGTAGACGGGACCCACGGGCGCCAGGTGGCCCATGACGTCCGCCCGGCCGCCGAACGCCGCGGCCGGGAAGCCGCCGCCCATGACCTTGCCGAAGGTCATCAGGTCGGGCTCGACCCCGTCCACGCCGTACCAGCCGGCGCGCGAGGTACGGAAACCCGTCATGACCTCGTCGGAGATGTACAGGGCACCGTACGCCCGGCACAGGTCGGCGAGCCCCTGGTTGAAGCCCTCCCCCGGGGTCACGACGCCCATGTTGCCGGGCGCGGCCTCGGTGATCACACAGGCGATCTCGCCGGGGTGCGCGGCGAAGGCCGCCCGGACCGATTCCAGATCGTTGTAGGGGAGCACGATCGTGTCGCCGGCCTGCGCGCCCGTCACCCCGGGGGTGTCCGGCAGCGCGAAGGTCGCGAGCCCGGAGCCGGCGGCGGCCAGCAGCGCGTCCACGTGCCCGTGGTAGCAGCCGGCGAACTTCACGATCTTGGCGCGGCCGGTGAACCCGCGGGCGAGGCGGATCGCGGACATGGTCGCCTCGGTCCCGGAGGACACCAGACGGACCTGCTCCACGGGTGTGATGCGCGCGACGATCTCCTCGGCGAGCGCGACCTCGCCCTCACCGGGAGTACCGAAGGAGGTGCCGCGGACGACGGCGGCCTGGATGGCCTCCACCACGGCCGGGTGGGCGTGGCCGAGGATCATCGGCCCCCACGAGCAGACGAGGTCGACGTACTCGCGCCCGTCGGCATCGGTCAGGTACGGACCGGTACCGGACACCATGAACCTGGGCGTTCCGCCCACGGCGCGGAAGGCGCGCACGGGAGAGTTCACGCCGCCAGGCGTCACGAGGGACGCGCGGTCAAAGAGAGTCTGCGAGACTTTGGCTTCATACGGGTACGGGTAGCTCACACCAGCCATGGTCTCAGAGGCCGCGACTGACTTGCGGACGGGCGTTTCACCGCGCCGCCCCGGGGGAGGTCACTGCCATGATGATCAGGCTGCGTGGCGGGGGTCACGGGGCCGGGGCAGGCAAGACCAGTCGGGTGGAGATATGCAACGCGGTGGTGGACCGGGCGAGGGCACGGACGGCCTGGACCCGCAGCGCGCCCGCGAACGGCGCCGCGGCAAGCACCGCCGTCGCGCCACGGACGCGGCAGAACCCGTACCGGGCCCCACACAGGACCCCGACGGCCTCCCCAGAGGGCGCGGCATGGGCGTGACGTACAAGTACTTCGGCGCCCCCGACGGGGCCACGGCGGCGCGCGTCCCGGTCACGATGCGGCCGGAGGAGCTCGGCGGCGACGAGCTCGGCATGGGCGGCATGTTCACCAAGATCAAGCCGGAAACCGTCGCCGCGATGGTCCTGACCGGCATCGAGGGCATACCCCTGCACAAGGTGCCCCCGCTGGAACTGGTCGTCCTCCACCCCGACTACGCCGTCGTGAAACTCCCGATGACCGTCGTCGACCCGCTGCGCGGCATCGGCGAGGAATCGGTCGGCGCCGCCGCCTTCATCTGGTCCACGGTCCCCGACCGCGGCGGCCCCCGCGACGCCTTCAACGTCTACCAGCTGCTCCACGAATGGCAGGATTTCAGCCACCGCCTGCACGAAGCCGGGCACCAGCCGTACTGCCTGGTCTGGCCCTGACCCGACCTGGTCCTTGCCCGGGTCCCGCGGGCCCGCCCCGGGCGGCGTGACCTCCGGGGGCAGACCCCGCGGGCCGGGGCGGACGGGGGATGCGTCGTTCGCTACGGGCAGCTCAGGCGGGTGTCGCCCGGGTCGGTCGTGCACGTGTCGGTGCCGAAGCCGCCGTTGGCGGTGTCGTTGCCGGAGGCCCCGTCGACCGTGTTGAGCACGTCGTCGCCGTAGTAGCCGGTCAGGGTGTCGTTCCCGGTACCGCCGGTCAGCGTGTCGGCGCCGAAGCCGCCGTCCACGTTGTCGTTGCCGGGGCCGGCGTGAACCGTGTCGTTGCCGTAGCCGGCCCGGACGGTGTCGTTGCCGCTGAGGGCGCAGATCACGTCGTTGAAGTAGCCCCCGGTCAGGGTGTCCGCGCCGCTGGTGCCGATGATCGTGCAGCCCCGCGCGTTGTTGACCGTGGTGGTCGCCGTCGCCGTGTTGTCGGTGAGCACCGGGTCGGTTTGCGCGGCACCGGCCGTGGCCCTGTCGGACAGGGTGCCCGTGGCCCGGGGTTCGGCGACCACCGTCACCGTGGCCCGGGCGCCCGGGGCGAGGGAACCCAGAGCGCAGTTGGCGCTGGTGGACGTGGTGGTGCAGGTGCCCTGGCCGGGCACGGCGGACAGGAGGGATCCGGGTCCGGTGAGGGTGTCGGCCAGCGTGACTCCCGTGGCCGCCGTCGTGGTGCTCGTATTGGTCACCGTCACGGTGTAGGTGGCCTGGTCGCCGATGCTGACGGTGGCGGGTCCGGTCTTGGTGACCGACAGGTTCACCCCCGGCGGGGGCGGCGGGGTCGCGGCGACCTGGTAGCGGACGAGTCCGCGCTCGTCGCCGGTGTTGCCGGAGAGGACGATCTTGCCGTCGGACTGCAGCGCCACCGCACTGGCGGTGTCGAAGAAGCCGAAGTACACGTCGGTCGTCACCTTGCCGCCGGTCCCGAAGCCGCCGTCCAGGGCGCCGTCGGTGGTGTAGCGGGCCACCGCGAAGTCGGCCTGGCTGATGCCCGCGGCGACGATCTTGCCGTCGGACTGCAGCTCCAGGTCGGAGCTTCCGTCCAGGGTGCCGGTTCCGAAGTCGGTCGTGACCTTGCCGTCGCCGCTGAAGCCGCTGTCGAGAGCGCCGTTCACGTGGTAGCGGGCCAGTGCGAAGTCGAAGGCGCTGCTCCCCGCCACGACGACCTTCCCGTCGGACTGCAGCTTCACCCCACCGGCCACGTCGGCCTCGGCGAAGGGGGTGGTCACCCTGCCGTCCCCGTCGAAGCCGGTGTCGAGGCTGCCGTTCGCGTTGTACCGGGCGACCGCGAAGTCGGAGGCGTTCGCCGGGTAGTTGTACCCGGCACGACCGGCGACCACGATCTTGTCGTCCGCCGGCGACAGCGCCACGTCGTAGGCGGTCGCGGAGCCGCCCGCGAAGGCCGTGGTGACCATGCCGTCGCCGCCGAAGCCGGTGTCGAGGCTGCCGTCGCTGTTGTAGCGGGCCACCGCCACCTCGGCGCCGCCCATTCCGACGGCGACGATCTTGCCGTCGGCCCGCACCGCTACCGCGAAGGCCTCCTGCGCGCCGCCCGTTCCGAAGTCGGTGAGCAGGGTGCCGTCGCCGCTGAAGCCGGTGTCGAGGCTGCCGTTCGGGTTGTACCGGGCCACCGTGAACCCGTACCCGCCGCTCACGGGATCGGTGCTGCGGCCGACCACGACGATCTTGCCGTCCGGCTGCACCGCCACCCCGTTGGCCACGTCCTCGTTGCCGCCGCTCACGTCGGTCAGGACCAGACCGTCGCCGTCGAAGCCGGTGTCGAGGCTGCCGTCGGTGTTGTACCGGGCCAGCGCGAAGTCGGCCGCGCCGCCCGGCGGGGGCTCGGCGAGACCGACCGTGACGATCTTGCCGTCCGACTGCAACGCCATGTCGCGGCTCTCGTCGTAGCCGCCGAAGTCGGTGACGACCTTGCCGTCGCCGTCGAAGGCCGGATCGAGATCGCCCGGCGCGGCAAGAGCGGCTCCCGGCAGGGTCACAACCAGCGCCAGGCCGGTGGCGGCCGCGACCCCGGTTCGCTCCAGCGCTCTTCTCAGACCAGCGGTGAATGGGGACATGGAGGCCTTTCGTCTGCTCGCCGCCGGCGTCCGGCGGGTCGCCGCCTGCAGGGACAGGCCACAGCCTGTTGGCACCTGCGCGGCCGGGTGGCGACGGCTGGCCACCCTGAGCCCCACTGGCTGCCTCGATCCACCCCCACGGGTGAGCCCCGCTCCCCGCGCGGCGGCGCACCACCGCCGTGACGGGCCGCCCCAAAGCTCCCGGCAGCTCCGCGGCGCCGGCCTCGGCCCGGCCTCGGCCCGGCCTCGGAAGCCGGGCATGGCCCACCGGCGCCGCCTTCGCGGGAGGAGACCGCCGATCAACGGCTGTACTGGGCCTGCGAGGCCCACTGCGCTCCCCGGCGGCGCAGCGGGCCGGGCCCCGCCCCGTCGGATCCGGCCGCGTCGCCCCGTCCCCGGAGGCCTCAGGCCGTCAGGACGATGCGGCCCCGGGTGCCCGGGTCCGCGAGGTGGGCGTGGGCCTTGGAGGCCTCCGCCAGGGGGAAGGTCCGCGCCACCCTGAGCGTCAGCTCCCCCGCGTCGACCAGCGACACGAGGCGGGCCAGGTGGGCGCCGTCCGCCGCGACCTCCTGTTCCACCACGCGGACGCCCCGCTCCGCCGCCGGGGCTGCGCCGGGGATCAGACCGACGTAGGCGCCGCCGTCGCGGACGAAGGCCAGCGCCGGCCCGCCGAGCACCGCGGTGTCCACGACACCGTCCACGGCGGCGGCCGGAGCCGCGCCGCGCGGGACGAAGTGGGCCGCGCCCAGGGAACGTACGAGCGCCTCGTCATCGGCTCCCGCCAGGGCCGTCACCACGTAGCCGGCGCGCGCCGCCAGTTGGACCGCGAGGCCCCCGACCGCCCCCGCCGCGCCCGTGACCAGGACCGTGGATCCGGCCGGAAGTTCCAGCTGGGCCACCGCACGGGCGGCGGTCAGGCCGCTCAGCGGCAGGGCGGCCGCCGTCACCCCGTCGACCGCGACCGGGGCCGACGCGAGCGCCGACGCGTCGAGCACCGCGTACTCCGCGTGCGTACCGAGCGGCTTGACCGTCCCGTAGTGCAGGCCGACCACCCGGTCGGACACCGCCCAGCCGTCCACGTCCGCGCCGAGCTCGTCGATCTCGCCCGCCACGTCCCACCCGAAGCCCAGCCGCTGCCCCTCGCCGCCGAAGACCCCGGCCCGTACCCCGCCGTCGACCGGGTTCAGGCCGGCCGCCCGGACCCGTACGCGGACCTGCCCGGCGCCCGGCCGCGGGATCGGCACCCGTACGACCTCGACCCGCTCGGGGCCGCCGAAGCCCTGGGCCACGGCCGCCGCCATCGTCGTCGCCGTCGTCGCCGTCGTCGCCGTCGAGCCGGTCGTCTGATTGATCTCGCTCATCGCCATCGCCATCGCCTCTTCCGCGGGCTCGCTCTCTCGTTCCGGTGTTCCGGTGAGAACTAACCTAGGGAGAGTTACTCTCGAATCGTAAGTACGTACCTCGGAGTGCGTACCCGACCCGGAAGTGGGGCACCCATGGCCACCCGTACCGCCGAGGCCCGCCGCGAAGAGGCCCGCGCCGCCTACGACGCCTTCCTCAAGGAGTGCCCCACCGGCCAGCTCCTGGCACGCATCAGCGACAAGTGGGTCGGCCTCATCGTCAGCGCGCTCGCCCAGGCCGAGGACCGGACCCTGCGCTACAGCGAGCTCGGCCGCAAGATCCCCGGCGTCAGCCAGAAGATGCTGACCCAGACCCTGCGCTCCCTGGAGCGCGACGGCCTCGTCGCCCGCACCGTCACGCCCACCGTCCCGGTCCGCGTCGACTACCGGCTGACCGACCTCGGCGGCAACCTCGGCTGCCTGCTCAGCTCCGTGAAGGAGTGGGCCGAGAACCACTTCGACGAGGTCAACGCCCACCGCGAGCTCCACGACGCGGCGGCCGCGGCCGCGGATGCCGACGCGGACGCGGACGCGTAGGGCCACCGTCGATACGGCCCCGGCCGCTCGCGCCGGGGCTCACGGCCCGTACGGTCCCAGGACACGCGGCCCCCGGCCTTACGGCCCTGCGCGCGGCCGCGTAAATCCACCGCCGTCCCCCGCCCCGCGATGGCATGCTGGGCCCGTGAACGGACCCGGCATTCAGCTCACCCTCGCCCCCGAACTGCACGTGTTCGCCGCGCCCACGCGCCGCGGCACGCGCGTACCGACCGCGACCGACGGCGTCTCCAGCCTCGGCCACGTCGTCGAATCGGCCGGCGTTCCGCTCACCGAAGTCGGCCGGATCCTCGTCGACGGTGCCGAGACCCCCCTCGCCCACGTGCCCCGGGCCGGCGAATCCGTGGAAGTCTTCGGCGTCGACCGCCCCCAGCACCTCCCCGGCGTCCCCGAGGTCACGCCGCTGCGCTTCCTCCTCGACGTCCACCTCGGCACCCTCGCCCGCCGCCTGCGGCTGCTGGGCGTGGACGCGGCGTACGAGAACGAGGACATCGGCGACCCGGCCCTGGCCACCCGCTCCGCCGCCGAGCAGCGCGTCCTGCTCTCCCGCGATCGCGGACTGCTGCGCCGCCGCGAGCTGTTCGCCGGCGCGTACGTCTACAGCGACAACCCCGACGAGCAGGTCCGCGACATCCTGGGCCGGTTCGCCCCGGCCCTCGCGCCGTGGACCCGCTGCACCGCGTGCAACGGCACCCTGCGCGAGGCCGACAAGGACAGCGTCGGCGACCGGCTGGAGAGCGGCACGCAGCGCTCGTACGAGGTCTTCGCCCAGTGCGTCGACTGCGAGCGCGTCTACTGGCGCGGCGCCCACCACGCCCGGCTGGAGCGGATCGTCGACGAGGCCGTGGCCGAGTTCGGCGGCGTCGGCACCCCGTAGCCGCGGTCCGGGTGCGGCTCCGGAGCCGGCTCCGGAGCCGGCTCCGCCTCCGGGTCCGCCCCCGCGCCGCCCCCGCGCCGCCTCCCGGACCCACCCCCTGGTCAGAACGCGTACGTGTCCCCCGTGTCCAGGGCCAGCACCACGTGCTCGTTGTTGGCGTGGTTCCGGTCGGCCGCGCCTCCGTTCCACCAGGTGTCGACCCGCACCACCACCTCCGAAGCCGGCTCCTTCAGCCGCATCACCAGCCCGATGTGCCGTCCCCGCCCGTGCAGCGGCAGTTCCCCGGTCTCGCACACCACCTCGCGCAGCCCTGCCCGCGCGCAGCCCTCCGCCAGCTCCTGCCGGTCCGCGAGATCGGCCGACAGGCGCAGCCGCACGGTCGCGTTCACCAGGGCGGACGGCCCCTCGTTCTCCGGGACCAGCAGGATCCGCAGCCGGCCCCCGGCCAGCGCGACCCGCCCGTGATAGGCCACATCGGCCTCGACCTCGGGCCCGGCCTCGACCTCCGCCCCCGCCTCCGCCCCCGCCTCGGGCCCGGGCCCGGGCCAGGCCCCGGCGCGGGCGGTCCCCACACCGCTCCCCAGCCCGCCGAGCAGCACCAGCAGCCCGGCCATCACCACACTCCGTACGGCACCTCGGCGCACCGCGACCACCTCCTCGCGCGGACGCTAGCCCTCCCACCCGTCCGATGGTCGGACCATCACACGAACGAGGGCGAGCCCTCCTCCCCCGCTCGCTCAAGCGCTCCGCATAGGGTTCCGGCCATGCTCATCGCCCGTTCCGCCGCCCTCTTCGCCCTCGCCGCGCTCCTGGAGATCGGCGGCGCCTGGCTCGTCTGGCAAGGCGTCCGCGAGCACAAGGGCTGGGCCTGGATCGGCGCCGGAGTCATCGCACTGGGCCTCTACGGGTTCGTCGCCACCCTCCAGCCCACCGGCGACTTCGCCCGCGTCCTCGCCGCCTACGGCGGGGTCTTCGTCGCCGGGTCCCTCCTGTGGGGCGTGGTCGCCGACGGCTACCGGCCCGACCGCTGGGACATCGCGGGCGCCCTCGTCTGCCTCGCCGGAATGGCAGTGATCATGTACGCCCCACGCGGCCGATGACCTGCGGCGCGACCCGCCTATGCTGGCCAGTACTCACCCGTACGAACGCACGAGGAGCCAGCATGAGCACGGCCACCCGAACCGCCGTAGTCACCGGCGCGAGCAGCGGCATCGGCGCGGCCACCGCCCGGCAGCTCGCCGCGGCCGGCTACCACGTCGTCCTCACCGCCCGCCGCAAGGACCGCATCGAGGCCCTCGCCGCCGAGATCACGGCCGCCGGCCACGAGGCGACCGCCCACGCCCTCGACGTCACCGACCGCAGCGCGGTGGACGCCCTCGCCGCCTCGCTGCAGCGCTGCGACGTGCTCGTCAACAACGCCGGCGGCGCCCTCGGAGCCGACCCCGTCGCCACCGGCGACCCCGCCGACTGGCGCACGATGTACGAGGTCAACGTCATCGGCACGCTCCACGTCACCCAGGCCCTGCTCCCGGCCCTGACCGCCTCGGGCGACGGCACGGTGGTCGTCCTCTCCTCCACCGCCGGCCACGCCACCTACGAGGGCGGCGCCGGATACGTGGCCGCCAAGAACGGCGCCCGCGTCCTCGCCGAGACGCTCCGCCTGGAGATCGTCGGCCAGCCCGTCCGCGTCATCGAGATCGCCCCGGGCATGGTCAAGACCGAGGAGTTCGCGAAGACCCGCTTCGGCGGCGACGTCGAGCGGGCGGAGAAGGTCTACGCCGGCGTGGCCGAGCCCCTCTCCGCCGACGACGTGGCCGACACCATCACCTGGGCGGTGACCCGTCCCAGCCACGTCAACATCGACCTCCTGGTGGTCCGCCCCCGCGCCCAGGCCTCGAACACGAAGCTCCACCGCGAGCTGTAGTCACTTCACCAACCCGGCACTCTTCAGGTGCGGCATCAAGGCCGCCGGCTTCAGCCCGGCGGCCTTCGCCGCGTCCAGGGCCCGCTTCAGGTCCGTGCCGAGCGTCGGCGTGAAGTGCAGCAGCACGATGTCGCCGGCGTTCAGCTGCGGCGTGGCCGGCGTCCCGCCCCACGTCGTGAAGTCGTGCGTCCACGTGATCAGCGCCTTGACCCCGCACGCCTTGGCGGCCAGCCGCACCTCGTCGTCGACGGCCCCGAACGGCGGCCGCAGCAGCTTCGGCTCCCGCCCGAACACCGCACCGAGCTGCTCCCCGGCCCCGCACACCTCGGCGTCCTTGCCGGCGGCGTCGAGAGCAGTGAGATCAGGGTGGTTGACGGTGTGGTTCTCCACGTTCACCGCCCGCCCCTGCTCGACCAGCCCGGTGAAGTACTGGGTGTCGTACGAGGTCGCCCCCGGCAGCAGGAACAGCGACGCGGGCACCCGCTGCTCGACGAGCGTCTGCGCGACCGCGGGATCGTGCACCCACCCGTCGTCGATGGTGATGAACACGACCTTCTCGCTGGTCGGCACGTGCGACACGACGGGCGGCAGCCCCACGACCCGCGAAGCAGCGACAGCGGCCGGAGCGGCGGCCTCGGCCCCGGCAGCACCGGCGGCCTGAGCTCCGCCCACGGTGAGCGACAACGACGCGAACGCGGCAAGCACCGCACGAGATCTCCCCATGCGGCACACCCTGGTCTAGACCAACTCCCCCCGTCAATGCCCCGGTTGACACTTCCTTCCGCGGATTGCGCGAGATCCGGGGGAATGTGACATTCCATCATGCGTTCGAGTGAAGGCGCCGCGAAGGGCCTCAAGTCACCTGAATTCACACTTGGGTTCGGCAGAAACAGAAACGGCCCCCACCCGGGATGGCAGTCCCGCGTGCCCGCACAGCAACTCGCCGCACACTTGTACTACGACGGCTGTCTCGCCCTCGCCCACACGAGGGCGAACGCGGAATCGATCCAAGGTTGGGTCCGCCCTGCGGACATGAGGATCGCCCCGCCACGACGCCGCTGGACCGTGCAGGACGACCAGGAACTGCTCCGCCTCGACGACCCGGCCGCAGTGGCCACCACCCTGGACCGGACAGAACAGAGCTGCGCGATGCGCCTCTGGCGGATCCGCAGCGGACGCGTCGTCGCCCTACCGCAGTAGACGCGACAACGCGAGAGGGGCACCGCACATGCGGTGCCCCTCTCGCGTTCAGCCCTTGATGCAGACGACCTGCCTGAGCTTGGCAACGACCTCTACGAGGTCCCGCTGCTGCTCCATGACCTGCTCGATCGGCTTGTAAGCCGCCGGAATCTCGTCCACGACGCCCGAGTCCTTACGGCACTCCACGCCCTTGGTCTGGTCCGCCAGATCCTGCGCCGTGTACCGCTTCTTGGCCGCGGTCCGGCTCATCCGCCGGCCCGCTCCGTGCGAGGCCGAGTTGAAGGCCGCCTTGTTTCCGAGGCCCTTCACGATGTACGTGCCGGTCGCCATCGAGCCGGGGATGATCCCGTACTCGCCACTGCCGGCGCGGATCGCGCCCTTGCGGGTGACCAGCAGGTCCACGCCGCCGTACCGCTCCTCCGCCACATAGTTGTGGTGGCAGCTGATCTCCTGCTCGAAGGAGACCTTCGCCTTCCGGAACTCCCGCCGGACGACCTCCTTCATGAGGCTCATCATCACCGCCCGGTTGTACTTGGCGTACTCCTGGGCCCAGTAGAGATCGTGCCGGTACGCAGCCATCTCCGGCGTCGCCGACAGGAAGACCGCAAGGTCCCGGTCGATCAGCCCCTGGTTGTGGGACAGCCCTCGTGCGATGCCGATGTGGTGGTTGGCAAGTTCGTTGCCAATACCTCGGGATCCGGAGTGCAGGGTCAGCCAAACCACACCATTTTGGTCGATATTGACTTCCGCATGGTGATTGCCCGATCCCAGCGTCCCCATTTGTCGCAGCGCCCGCTCCCGCCGGAACTTCACCGCATCCGCGACGCAGTCGAACCGCTCCCACAGATCCCCGAACCCCCGCTCCGGGAACCCGTACAGCCGCCCCGGATCCACCGCCTCCCGGTGCATCCCCGCCCCCACCGGGATCGCCTTCTCGATCTGCGAGCGCAGACCCGACAGGTCCCCCGGGAGGTCGTTCGCGTTCAGCGAGGTCTTCACCGCCGACATGCCGCAGCCGATGTCCACGCCCACCGCCGCCGGACAGACCGCGTCCTTCATGGCGATGACCGAGCCGACCGTCGCGCCCTTGCCGTAGTGCACGTCCGGCATGACGGCGAGGCCCTTGATCCAGGGAAGGCCCGCGGTGTTCTGGAGCTGGCGCATCGCGCTGTCCTCCACCGACGCCGGGTCGGTCCACATCCGGATCGGGACCTTCGCCCCGGGTACCTCTACATACGACATTTTGGCCTCAACACCCCGTTAACCGCAGAAAAGTCTCCATACGCAAAAAGCCTCGCTCATGGCCTCAAAAACGACATGAGACCGGCGCCGGCACCAGCGTGTGCGATAGACATTGTGTCCAGCCGCGCCCCAGCCGCGGCAACGCATTTTCCCGAAGGGAGCCGGTGGAACGTGCAGCGCAAGGTGGTACGAGTACGCCGAGTACGTGGAGTCCTGCCAGCCATCGCGATGCTCACCGCCCTCACGGCCGGCCTCACCGCCTGCACCGACGGCGGCGGCGGAATCGGAACCAAGAGCGACGCGAAGGCCGGTGCGAAGGCCGGTACGGCTGCCCAGCCCGGCAAGTACCGCAGCCTGCCCATGCCCTGCAAGGCCGCCGACGCCAAGAAGGTCAAGGCGATGCTCCCGGCCACCGAGGGCCTCACCCCCGAGGCCCTCGCGGCCCTCTACGCCGGGGTCGCGGACGCCTCGTACGACGCGGACCGGCGCGTCGGCTGCCGCTGGACCTCGCAGACGCTGACCGATACCCGGCTGCTGTCGGTGGGCTTCGAGCGCGTGGTCTCGTACGACCGGGCCACCACGAGCGACGACGACAAGGCGCGGCAGGTCTACGGCCGCCAGCTCACCGCCGCCGACCTGCCCGCCCCGGCGCCGTCGACGAGCCCGACGCCGTCCGGGGCCGGGACACCGGCTTCCGGGACCTCCGGCGCGACGCCGAGCCCCGCACCGACACCGAGCACGAGCGCGCCTGCGAGTACGGGCACGGGTACGAGTACGGGTACGGGTACGGGTACGGGCACCAGCCCCGGGGCGAGCACGAGCCCCTCCGCCCCGCCCGAGCTCGGCTCCCGCGTCCTCGAAGGGCTCGGCGACGAGGCCTTCCTCGACGACAAGCTCGCCGCCGCCGGCGCCACCGCCGCGCGGGCGCGCACCGTCCGCATTGTGTTCCGCACCTCGAATGTCATCGTCACCGTCGAGTACAGCGTCCAGCCCGCGCTCCCCGGAACGGTCCCGCCCAGCGGTGAAACCCAGGACAGGGCACGGCAGTTGGCGCAGGCGCTCGTGGAGCGGTTCAACGACTAGCCGGTCCCGGCCCAGGGGGGCGCCCGGGCCCGTCGTGACGGCGCGCACAGCAGCCGGGCGCCGGGTCGGGCTACCGTTGCTCGGGTCCCGCGCCCGTCAGAGGGACCGAACGAGCCCGCACGAAGACCCACAACGTCTGAAGGAATCATGCACCGATCAGCCTCGCGCCTCACCCGCGTCCTCGCCTGCGCAGCCGTCCCGGTGATCCTCACGGTCGCCGGCTGCTCGTCCGACTCGGGCAAGTCGGGCGCCGACAGCGGCAAGAAGTCCGGAGCGTCCTCTTCGTCCAAGCCGAGCTCGAAGCCCTCCAAGGAGGCGCTGGAGAAGGCCGTGTACGCCACGCTGCCGGAGCCGTGCAAGGCGGTCGCCGCGAAGACGATCGAGACGATCGTCCCGAAGGCGAAGGACGCGAACGGCACCGCCGCCAAGTCCAACGACCTCACCAGCCGTGCCACCTGCACCTGGAACGGTCTGGACGAGGCCGGCCTGAAGGGCTCGCAGTACCGCTGGCTCTCCATATCCCTGGTCCGCTACGACTCCCTCGCCTCGGTCGGCACCGGCACCAAGCGCGCCGAGGACGAGTACGCCAAGCAGGTCGAGAAGGCGAAGGCCGTCGAGGGCGCGGAGAACGTGAAGCCGGAGGAGGCGGGCGGCATCGGCGACCAGGCCACCTCCGTCACCTTCACCACCAAGAAGGACGGCGACTTCTTCAACACCTCGGTCATCGCCCGCACGCACAACGTCGTCATCACCCTCGACTACAACGGCACGGCCTACGAGGGTGCGGCCGCTCCCGACCAGGCCAAGCTGCTCCAGGACGCCATCGCGGCGACCAAGGAGACCGTCGCCTCGGTCGCGGCCTCCAACCAGGCGGCGCAGCCGGAGCAGTCGGCGCAGCCCGAGCAGTCGGCGCAGCAGCCCTCGTCCTCGCCTTCGCCTTCGAACTCCTGATACGCACCGCGCCGTCGGCGGACCGTGCCCGGAGCCTGCGGGTCCGGATCCGCCGACGTCCCCTCGGCCGTACGCGCGTACGCTGTGCCCTGCCGTAGCTCGACAAGGGGAGGGGATCGCGGGTGGCCGCGATGCAGCTGACTCGTACGCACCGGATATTGATCGGTGTCGTGGTCGCCGGAGCCGTCGTCATCGCGGGGATCGGCTTCGCCGGTTCCTACTCCGCCGTGCGCGCCCTGGCCTTGCAGAAGGGCTTCGGCTCGTTCTCGCTGGTCTTCCCGATCGGCATCGACATGGGCATCTGTGTCCTGCTCGCGCTGGACCTGCTCCTGACGTGGATCCGGATCCCGTTCCCGCTGCTGCGCCAGACGGCGTGGCTGCTGACGGCGGCGACGATCGCCTTCAACGGTGCGGCCGCCTGGCCCGACCCCCTCGGGGTCGGCATGCACGCCGTGATCCCGATCCTGTTCGTGGTCACCGTGGAGGCCGCCCGCCACGCGGTGGGCCGGATCGCGGACATCACCGCGGACCGGCACATGGAAGGCGTCCGCCTCACCCGCTGGCTCCTCTCCCCCATTCCCACCTTCAAGCTGTGGCGCCGGATGAAGCTGTGGGAGCTGCGCTCCTACGAGCAGGCCGTCGGCATGGAGCAGGACCGTCTGATCTACCAGGCCCGCCTGCAGGCCCGCTACGGCCGCGCCTGGCGCCGCAAGGCCCCCGTCGGGGCCCTGATGCCGCTGAGGCTGGCCCGCATAGGCGTCCCCCTGGCCCAGACCGCCCCCGAGGGTCTGGCGGCGGCCGGCATCGAGCCCCTCCTCATCCCCCCGGCCCCGTCTGCGGAACCGGCGGCTCCGGCTCTCCCGGCGGGCGCCGAGGATGCGCAACAGCCGTCGCCGGGGGCGGTCGTGGCCGTCGCCGGCACCGTTCCCGTTCCCGGCGATGCCGGGCACGGCGGGCAGGACCACCAGCTCGCCGGGCCGCAGCCCCCGTACGCGCAGGGTCCGGGCGGCGCGCAGGCCCCCCAGGGCCACCCGGACGCCGCGCCCTTCGTGGTGGACCCGACCGCGATGCCGGCCGCGCACAACAGCGCGTGGTTCGCGGCACCCCGCGCGCCGCAGGCCGCGTACGAGGGCGGCTACAACCCGCAGTACGTCGAGGGCCTGGAGCCGACCCCGGTCATGCCCCCGACCGGCCCGGAGGACCAGCAGGAGCCGGAGCAGGCGCGCGAGCAGCAGGAGCTGCAGGAGCTGCCGATACCGGGTCCCCGCCAGGAGGAGGCCTTCCTGGAGGGCGGGCCGCCGAGCGACGACGACGTGAAGTTCGCGGAGGCGGCGTACGAGGTGTTCCGCTCCCACCTGGAGGAGAACGGCGAGGTCCTGACCGCCGAGCAGCTCGACATACTGCTGGCCGACCGGTACGGAGTGGTGCATCCGCGCAGCGCCTCGCTGATCCGCAAGATCTTTCCGCAGCTCAAGCAGCGCTACCAGACCGAGCTGGAGAACGAGCACATCGCCTGACCCGGGACACGGGAAGGGCCCGCACCCCGTGGGGTGCGGGCCCTTCCCGTGTCCTCGGACGCGGAGCCTCAGACGGCGAGCAGCTTGCGCACCCGCTCCGCACCCACCGCGAGCAGCAGCGTGGGCAGGCGCGGCCCGGTCTCCCGGGTCACGAGGAGCCGGTAGAGCAGTGCGAAGAACGTGCGCTGCGCGACCTTGAGCTCCGGCGTCGGCTTGGCGTCCGGCTCCAGGCCGGCCATCACCTTCGGCACGCCGTAGACGAGCGTGGTGAGTCCGTCGAGGGACCAGTGCGAGTCGAGCCCGTCCACGAGGCGGCGCAGCGATTCGCGTCCCTCGTCGTCCAGGGAGGACAGGAGCTCTACGTCGGCCTCCTCGCGCACCAGCGTCCGCTGATCGGCCGGGACCTGGGTGGTGATCCAGTTCTCGGCGCGGTCCAGGCGCGGGCGTACCTCGTCGAGCGAGGTCAGCGGCCGCTCCGGCTCCAGGTCGCTGAGGATGCGCAGGGTCTGCTCGTCGTGTCCGGCGGTGATGTCCACCACCGAGGCGAGCGTCCGGTAGGCCATCGGGCGCGGGGTGCGCGGCAGCTCGTGCGAGGCGACGCGTACGGCGCGGGCGTGGGCGGCGGCGTCGGCGGGCAGCACGGAGCCGTCGGCGACCTTGGCCTCCAGCTTGTCCCACTCGTCGTAGAGCCGCTGGATCTCCTGGTCGAAGGCGATCTTGAAGGACTGGTTGGGCTTGCGGCGGGCGTAGAGCCAGCGCAACAGCTGCGGTTCCATGATCTTCAGCGCGTCGGCCGGGGTCGGGACCCCGCCCTTGCTGGAGGACATCTTGGCCATGCCGCTGATGCCGACGAACGCGTACATCGGTCCGATCGGCTGCTCGCCGCCGAAGATGCCGACGATCTGCCCGCCGACCTGGAAGGAGGAGCCGGGTGAGGAGTGGTCGACGCCGGACGGCTCGAAGATCACGCCTTCGTAGGCCCAGCGCATGGGCCAGTCGACCTTCCAGACCAGCTTGCCGCGGTTGAACTCGCTGAGCTTGACCGTCTCGGTGAACTCGTCCTCGGTGCAGACGTAGGTCAGCTCGGTGGTCTCGTCGTCGTAGGACGTGACCTTGGTGAAGTCCTTGCCGCACTCGGCGCAGTACGGCTTGTACGGGAAGTACCCGCCCTCGCCGACGCTGCCGTCGTCCTCGGCCGCCGCGCCCGAGCCCTCGGCGGCCTCCAGCTCGGCCTCGTCGACCTGCTTCTGCTGCGGCTTCTTGCCGCCCGGCTTCTGCTTGGTCCGGTACTGGTCGAGGATCGCGTCGATGTCGCCGCGGTGCTTCATCGCGAACAGCACCTGCTCGCGGTAGGTGCCGGCGGTGTACTGCTCGGTCTGGCTGATCGGGTCGTACTCGACGCCGAGCTCGGCCAGCGCTTCGACCATGGCGGCCTTGAAGTGCTCGGCCCAGTTCGGGTACGGGGAGCCCTCGGGGGCGGGCACAGCGGTCAGCGGGCGGCCGATGTGCTGGGCGTGCGACTCCTCGGTGACGCCGGGGATGCCCTTGGGGACCTTGCGGTACCGGTCGTAGTCGTCCCAGGAGATCAGGTGGCGGACCTCGTGGCCCCGGCGGCGGATCTCGTCCGCGACCAGGTGCGGGGTCATGACCTCGCGCAGGTTGCCCAGGTGGATCGGGCCGGAGGGGGAAAGACCGGACGCGACGACGACGGCTTTGCCCGGGGCTCGGCGCTCCGCCTCGGCGATGACCTCGTCCGCGAAACGGGAGACCCAGTCGGTCTCGGTGCTGCTCTGGGCGCTCTGAGCCACGACACGTCCTTCTATCTCGAATGCTGGCTTCTCGCCATTCTCCCAGACGGAAGGGAGGGCTCCGAGGTTTATCGGTGCCGCCCGGTCCCCCATATATCCCGGGATGTGGACAGCCCCCGCGTGGGATACTCGGTCCTTGTCGGAAACCCCAAGTGCACGCTCAAGCACGACCTCACAGGAACGGCAGCTCATGGCCTCGGTCCCTTCCCTCGCTTCCTCCGTCAACCAGCGCGTCGCCGACGCACTCGCCTCCGCCCTGCCGGACGCCGGTGCGAGCGACCCGCTGCTGCGACGAAGCGACCGGGCCGACTTCCAGGCCAACGGCATCCTGGCGCTCGCGAAGAAGGCCAAGGCCAACCCGCGCGAGCTGGCGACGACCGTGGTCGAGGGCATCGAGACCGGCGGCCTGATCCGGGAGATCGAGGTCTCGGGTCCCGGCTTCCTCAACATCACCATCACCGACGAGGCGATCATCGAGACCCTGGCGGCCCGCGCCGCGGACGACCGCCTCGGCGTGCCGCTCGCCGCGAAGCCGGGTACGACGGTGATCGACTACGCCCAGCCGAACGTGGCCAAGGAGATGCACGTCGGCCACCTGCGCTCGGCGGTCATCGGCGCGGCGATGGTGGAGATCCTGGAGTTCACCGGTGAGAAGGTGGTCCGCCGCCACCACATCGGCGACTGGGGCACCCAGTTCGGCATGCTCATCCAGTACCTGCTGGAGCACCCGCACGAGCTGGACCACAAGGCGCAGGACGGCTCGGAGGTCTCCGGCGAGGAGGCCATGTCCAACCTGAACCGCCTCTACAAGGCCTCGCGCACGCTCTTCGACTCCGACGAGGAGTTCAAGACGCGGGCCAGGGCCCGGGTGGTGGACCTCCAGGCGGGCGAGCCGGAGACCCTGGCGCTGTGGCAGCGGTTCGTGGACGAGTCGAAGATCTACTTCTACTCCGTCTTCAACAAGCTGGACATGGACATCCAGGACCCCGACGTCATCGGCGAGTCCGGCTACAACGACATGCTGGTGGAGACCTGCAAGCTGCTGGAGGACTCGGGCGTCGCCGTCCGCTCCAACGGCGCGCTCTGCGTCTTCTTCGACGACGTCAAGGGCCAGGACGGCAACCCGACCCCGCTGATCGTGCAGAAGTCGGACGGCGGCTTCGGCTACGCGGCGACCGACCTCTCGGCGATCCGCGACCGCGTGGGCACCCTGGGCGCGACCGAGCTGATCTACGTGGTCGACGCGCGGCAGTCCCTGCACTTCAAGATGGTCTTCGAGACGGCGCGCCGGGCGGGCTGGCTGAACGACGAGGTCAAGGCCGTTCAGCTGGCTTTCGGCACCGTGCTGGGCAAGGACGGCAAGCCGTTCAAGACCCGTGAGGGCGAGACGGTCCGGCTGGTGGACCTCCTCGACGAGGCCGTCGAGCGGGCCACGGCCGTCGTGCGCGAGAAGGCCGAGAAGATCGGCCTGAGCGAGGAGGAGATCGTCGAGAACGGCCAGTACGTGGGCATCGGCGCCGTGAAGTACGCGGACCTGTCGACCTCGGCCTCGCGCGACTACAAGTTCGACCTGGACCAGATGGTCTCGCTGACCGGTGACACGTCCGTGTACCTCCAGTACGCGTACGCCCGCATCAAGTCCATCCTGCGCAAGGCGGGCGAGGCGGGCGACCGCAAGCCGGTCGCGCACCCGGAGCTGGAGCTGGCTCCGGCGGAGCGCGCGCTGGGCCTGCACCTGGACCAGTTCGGCGAGCTGATCGCCGAAGCGGCCGCGGAGCACGCCCCGCACAAGGTGGCGGCGTACCTCTACCAGCTGTCCTCGCTGTTCGCGACGTTCTACGAGCAGTGCCCGGTCGTGAAGCCCGAGCCCGAGCTCGTCGTCGGCGAGAACCGCCTGTTCCTGTGCGAGCTGACCGCCCGCACCCTCAGCAAGGGCATGTCCCTGCTGGGCATCCGGACCCCCGAGAAGCTCTGACGTACCGGAAGGGGCCCCGGGGAACGCGCTGAGCGTGTTCCCCGGGGCCCCTTCGGCGTCTGTGTCACCGGGGTGGCGGGCGCCGCCCCGGTGAGGGTGCCGGGCGTCGTGCCCGGGGCCGCGACGGCCGCCGCCACGGAGACGAGCACGCGCGAACACCCGCGAGCAGCCGCACGTCCCCGTGATCGCACCCGTGATCGCACCCGTGATCGACCACCCGGTTTCACCCGAACAGCCCGCTTGGGTCCGGGTGGCCCGGGTAGGGGACGGCCCGTCCTTCCCCTACGCACCTCCGGAGGGCCCCGTGCCCGACATGAACGGCCCCTACAAGCCCGGCACCCCCTGCTGGATCGACCTGATGGTTCCCGACCAGCAGGCCGCCCTCGACTTCTACGCCGACCTCTTCGGCTGGCAGGGGGAGATCGGCCCGCCCGAGACCGGCGGGTACTCCGTCTGCACCCTCAAGGGCAAGCCGGTCGCCGGGATCATGAAGGCGATGAACCCGGACGGCAGCGTCCCCGACCCGATGCCCCCGACCGTGTGGACCACGTACCTGGCCACGGACGCCATCGACGCCACCCTCAAGTCCGTCACCGACGCGGGCGGCACGGTCGTGATGGTCCCGATGGACGTGATGGACCTCGGCCGGATGGCCGTCATCGCCGACCCGACCGGCGCCGTCATCGGCCTGTGGCAGGCGGGCACCTTCGACGGGGCGGGCATCGTCAACGAGCACGGCGCGCTCATCTGGAACGAGCTGAGCACCGGCGACGTCCCCGCCGCGCGGGCGTTCTACAGCGCCGTCCTGCCGGTCACCACGGCCCTGTCCGAGATGCCGGAGGCCGCGGGGTACACGGAGTTCCAGGTCGACGGCCGCGCGGTGGCCGGAATGATGGACCTGGGCAACCTCCCGCCGGGCACCCCGCCGAACTGGATCCCGTACTTCAGCGCCGACGACGTCGACGAGATCCAGGCCTCCGCCACCCGCGCCGGAGCCTCCGTCATGGCCCCGGCCTTCGACATGGCGGCCGGCCGCATGGCCGTCCTGGCCGACCCGCAGGGCGCCGTCTTCGCGGTGATCAAGGCCCGCCCGGAGATCATCGACTGACGGACGCCCCCAGAGGGGTGACGGGGCTCACAGGGAACCTTTCCCCCGTGGGCCCCCTCCTCTGTGTGCCGGAGCGTTGCGGGAGCGTTCCACCACCGAGAGGGGCACACATGAAGGACACGACGCGCAGGCGCACCGGGCGCGCGCTCGCCGCGCTGCTCGCCGCGGACGGGCTGGTCCATCTGTACTGGGCCACCGGCCTGACCTGGCCCGCCGCCGACGAGCGGACCCTGTCCCTGGCCGTGCTCGGCTCCGAGGTGTCCTTCGGGCCGCCCGTCGTCCTGCCGCTCGCCGCGCTCACCCTGACCGGGGCCGCCGCCGTACTCGCGCACGCGCACGGCCGGGGCAGCGGGCCCGTCCGGCGGGCCGCCCGCCTGGCGACGGCCGCCGTGGCGGCCGGGCTGGCCGTACGGGGCCTCGCGGGCCTGGGCTGGGCCGCCGGTCTCCTCGACAGCCCGGCGGACGGCCCCTTCCGCGCCCTCAACCTCGCCCTGTACACCCCCGCCTGCCTCGGCTTCGGCTGGGCCGCGGTCCGGCTGGCGAGAGCCCGGTGAGCGCACCATCCGGCCGCCCCGCCGCCGGGCCCCTCACCCAGGCCGCCCGCGACCGCGGAGTCGCCCTCGCGCGCGCGGCCCGGGCCGGCGACACCCTCGCGCTCCACGGCCTCCTCGACCACCTGACCCCGTACATCGCCAGGATCTGCCACCCGATCGCCCTCGCGGACGGCCCGGACGCCACACAGGAGGCCCTGCTCCGCGTCTTCCGCTCCCTCCGCTCGCTCCGCGATCCGCAGACCCTGTACGGCTGGGTCCGCGCCATCGCCGTCCGCGAAGCCGTCCGCACCGCCCGGCGCGCGGCCCGCGACCGCCCGGCCGAACTGGCCGACGTACCCGGCCGGGACGACCCGCAGCTCGCCACCGACATCGACGACGTCCTGGCCCGCCTCTCCCCCGACCACCGGGCGGTCCTCGTACTCCGCGACGTCGAAGGCCTCGACGAGGAGTCCGCCGCCGCCCTGCTCGGCGTCCCGCCGGGCACCGCCAAGTCCCGGCTGCACCGGGCCCGTACGAGCTTCCGGAAGGCGTGGACGTCATGACGCACGCAGACGCATACCGAATGGATCCGGTCGCCCGCCTGCGCATCATGGCGGCCGGCGTCCCGGGAGCCCGGGTCGTCGAGGAGGTCCTCCCCGCCCCTCTCGATGCCGTCTGGGCGGTGATGTCGGACCTGGAGGGCGAGTTCGGCAGCTTCCAGCCCGACATGCGCACCGTGCGCGTGCTCCGCGTCACGGGCGACCGCGTGGAGGCCCTGGCCCGCAGCAAGTACGGCCTGCGCGCCCACTTCCACGGCGTCCTGCGCCCCGGCTGGTGCTGGCTCCAGAGCCGCTTCCTGATCATCGGCATGGCCGCCGCCCCGGCCCCCGACGGCGCCACCCGAGCAGCCCTGACGGGCGGGGTACGCGTCCCGGGCCGCGCGGCGATCGTCCCCCTGGGCGCGGAGCGGGAACTGCGCGAGGCGATGGCCCGGCTGGCGGGCCGGGTCAGCGGCTAGGCGGGTCGTCCGCGAGGCCGGTGCCGGTGTCCGTGTCGCGCACGGAGTCGTACATCTCCTGCGCCCGGCCGAGGAAGTCCGCGGCCTCCGCCTCGCGGCCCAGATCCGTCAGCGTGGCGCCGAGCCCCATCAGCGCCAGGGCCTCGTTGGTGCGGTCCCGCGTACCGGCGAGGAGGGCGCAGGCCTCCCGGAACACGGCCAGCGCCTCCTCCAGCCGGCCCGCCGCGTGATGGCACAGGCCCAGCCGGCCCAGTGCGATGCCCCGGTACTTCGGCTCCCCGGCCTCCTC
Source organism: Streptomyces sp. NPDC006450 (assembly GCF_040612195.1). NCBI lineage: Bacteria > Bacillati > Actinomycetota > Actinomycetes > Kitasatosporales > Streptomycetaceae > Streptomyces > Streptomyces sp. NPDC006450. Next base: position 28,295 of record NZ_JBEXPT010000033.1, read on the forward strand.
GTACTGCGCGAGGGCCTCTTCGTAGTGCGTCAGCGCCTCTTCCGGAAGCTCGGCGGCGAACAGCGAATCCCCGAGCCCCAGCAGCGAGTCGGCGGCCGCGATCCCGTTGCCCAGCTCGATCAGCACGGCGCGCGCCCTCTTCCGCACCGCGAGGGACTCCTCGCGGTGTCCGGCCCGCCAGAGCGCGGAGGCCAGGGCCGCCGAGAAGGTGGCCTCGCGGTGGCGGTCCCCGGTCTCCCGCAGGACGTCCACGGCCTCCCGCAGCACGGCGAGCGACTCGTCCGGCCTGCCGAGCACGCCCAGGCTGTGGCCGAGGCCCGCCAGCGTCATGCCCTCCTCGTTGCGCAGGCCCAGCTCGCGGAAGATCACCAAGGCCCCTTCGAGCGCCGCCCGCGCGTCCTCGTACCGGTCCATGTACCGGTAGGCGTCCCCCAGGAGGCGCTGCACGACGCCCTGCGCCTTGCGGTCACCGGTCTCCTCGGCCAGTGCGAGGGCCTCCGCCAGGTGCCCGGCCGCCTCCTCCAGGTAATGCCCGTTGAGGAGTGCGCTGCTCAGGTTGCACAGGGCCATGGCGACCGCCCCGCGGTTGCCCGAGCGCCGGGCCAGCTCCAGCCCGGTCCGGGCCACCACGAGCATGTCCTGCTCGTAGCGGTAGACCTGGAGCACCGACCCCAGGCGGTCGCACAAGCGCAGGGCCATCCGCGTGCGACCGCTGTCCGCGGCGAACCCCACCGCGTTCACCAGCATGGCCCGTTCGTCCTCGAACCACTTCCGTACCGGCTCCACCGTGAGGCCGGACGCCAGTTCCGCGGTCACCGGAGCCACGCCCAGTGCCTGCTGGGCCGCCTCGACCGCGAAGACCACCGTCTCCAGGAACCGGTCGACCGCGGCTTCCCGGCCGTCCTCATCGGCATGTTCCGCTCCCCGCTCCAGCGCGTAGAGCCGGATCAGGTCGTGCATCCGCCACCTGCCCGAGCCGACGGGGTGCTCGGTCAACAGACTGGCCCGTGCGAGGGCTGCCAACGGGCGCCGGAGGCCTGCGACGGTGCTTTCGAGCTCCTCCGGGTCGCCCTCGTGAACGACCGCACAGAGGCACAGCGTGGAGCAGTCCGGCCCCGGAACCACCGTCAGCAGCCGGAAGATCCGGGCCTGGTCCGCCGGGAGCCTCGCGTACGACAGGTCGAACGCGGCCCGGACCCCGACGGGCACCTCACCGTCGCCGAAGCCGTCGCCGCCGAAGCCGTCGCCGCCGGAGCCGTCGCCGAGGCCGCCGACGTGCAGCGTCTCCAGCCGGGTCCTCGCCCGCGCCAGCTCCCGCGCCAACTCCCCCGCCGCCAGTCCCGGATCCCCCGCCAGCAGCGCCCCGGCCACCGTCAGGGCCAACGGCAGCCGCCCGCACAGCTCCGCGATCCGCCCCAGCGCCTCCGGCTCCCGCGCCGGTCGCGGGTCCTGCGGCCAGGTCTGCAGCAGCGCACCCGCGAGCAGTTCCGCCGCGGGCTCCGCCGCCAGCTCGTCCAGGACGACCACGCGCGCGGTGAAGCCCGGCGCGACCAGCCGGTGCCGCGAGGTCACCAGCAGGCGGTGCGTGCCGTCGGGCGGTACGAGGCCCTGCACCTGGGACACCGATGCGGCGTCGTCCGCGACGATCAGGACCCGCTGCCCGGCCCCGGCGAGGGCGGCCAGCCGGGCCCGGTACAGCGTGACCTGCCCGTCGGGGGACGGCGGTACGTCCGTGTCCCTGATCCCCAGGTAGCGGAGCATCTCCCGCACCGCCTGCGGCCCGCTCACGGCGCCGTTCGGGGCGTAGCCGTGCAGCCGGAGGAAGAACACCCGGTCCCCGAACCACCCCTGCGCCACGGCCCGGTGGGCCGTCGTGACGGCCAGCGCGCTCTTGCCGACCCCGGGCAGCCCGGCCACCACCGTGACCGGGGCACCGCGCTCGCCCCGGCCGAGCAGGTGCGTGAGTTCCCCGACCGCGCCGTCCCGGCCGACGAGGGCGACGGGCGCGGCGGGCAGCCCGAGGGAGGCAGGGGGCAGCGGACCGGATCCGGGCGCGTGGGTGACGTAGTCCCCCGCCACAGCGATCTGGGTGATCCGCGCGTCCCCCTCGGCCCGCGCCCGCTGCTGCCACCGGTTCCCCGTCACGGGGTCGGGTCCGGCTGCTGTTCACCGCCGCCGGTCTGCCGCACGCGGGCGTCCCCGTCGGCGCGTGCCCGCTGGTCCACCGGGCCGGGTGCGCCGGTCCCGCCGGTCTGGGTGACCTGGCTGGTACCGGAGGCGCGGGCGCGCTGCCGTACGGAGTTCCCGCCGCCGCTGCCCCCGCCGGCCCACCAGCCGCCGACCAGTGCGCACACGGCGGCCATGGCCCCGCCGAAGCCGGCGGCAGCCGACACCCGGTCGGAGTCCTTCTCCGGGAACCAGCCGAAGGGGTCCCACACCCCCAGCCTGAAGCTGATCAGGAACACGATCCCCGCGCTGACGACGACCACGACCCACCGCAGCGGACCTGACATTGACCCCCCTCGAACAGAACCCCTGAGCAGCCCGAAGCTAGCAGCCGAGCCCCCGGAATTCGCACCAGACCACCTTCCCGGGCGCCCGCGGCAGCACCCCCCAGGCGTCGGCCAGCCCGTCCACGAGCAACAGCCCCCACCCGGGAGCCCGTTCCCGGATCCGCGACAGCCCGGGCCCGCTGTCGTGGACCTCGACGCGGACGGTCCCGTCGTACGTGAGCAGTCGCAGCAGGTACCCGCGACCGCGCGGGACCCCGTACCGCAGCGCGTTGGTCGCCAGCTCGCTCACGCAGAGCAACACGTCGTCCTGCCGGGAGGTCCGGCCCCACGCGTCCAAGGTGTCACGTGTGAAGTGGCGTGCGGCGCTGATGGTTCGGGGTGCGCGCAGGTAGAGGCGGTCCTGCACCAGGGCGGGTTGAGTATGCAGATTCACGCGCCGATCATCGCGTTGCGTGACTAGCGTGTGGCTGAGCGCCGACCCGTACTCAGTGATGAGTACGGGTCGGCACGGGGTAGTTCAGCAGCAGGGGTGGGGAGTTCACCGTCATGCCACCGAGGAAACGCGCACGGCCGAACGCGACGACCATGAAGATGGTCGGCAAGCAGGTGGCCGGGGCCCGGATCGCCAAGAACCTGACGCAGACACAGCTCGGAGAACTGGTCCGCCTGGACGCGGAGACCATCGCCTCCATCGAGCAGGGGCGGCGGGCGCTGATGCCGAACGTCGCGGAGCTGATGGACCAGTTCCTGGGTCTGCCGGGCACCCTGACCGTGGCGGCCGCGGAGATGCCCGCCGTGGACGTGACGCCGCCTTGGGCCGAGGAGTACATGGACCTGGAGTACGGCGCGATCGCCCTCTCCTGGTTCGACAACCAGGTCGTACCCGGCCTGCTCCAGACGGAGACCCACGCCCGGGCCGTCTTCGCCTGCCGCGTCCCGGCCCACCCGGAGGCGGAGATCGAATCACTGACCGCCTCGCGCATCGCGCGCCAGCAGATCCTGCGCCGCGCCAAGCCGCCGACCTTGAGCTTCGTTGTCTGGGAGGCGGTCCTACGGGACCGGCTGGGCGGGGACGAGGTGCATGCCGAGCAGTTGCGCCATCTGCGAACCTGCTCCGACCTGCCGGACGTGAGCCTTCAGGTCATGCCCCTGGGCCGCACCTCGCACGCAGGCCTCAACGGCCCGTTCACGCTCTTGGAAACCGCGGACCACCAGCACCTCGCGTACACGGAAAGCCAGCGCGGCAGCCACCTGATCTCGGACCCCAATGAGGTCAGCATCCTCGCGCGCAAGTATGCAATGCTGCGGACTCAGGCCCTCAACACCGAGCAGACGAGGGGCCTGTTGGACCGCCTGCTAGGAGAGCCATGAGCCCCACCACCGCACTGAAGTGGTTCAAGTCCAGCTACAGCGGCAGCGAAGGCGGCCAGTGCCTGGAGGTGGCCGTCGCCTGGCAGAAGTCCACGTACAGCGGCGACGAAGGCGGTCAGTGCGTCGAGGTCGCCACCTGCCCGGGGGCCGTCCACGTCCGGGACTCCAAGGTCCCGCACGGCCCCGTGCTCGACCTGACCCCCACCGCCTGGGCCGCCCTTACGGAGTGGACCGCTCGCTGATCAGCGCGGCCAGGCCGTCCAGGATGCGGTCCAGGCCGAAGCGGAACTGGAAGTCCGGCTCGTCGGAGCCCGCGAACGCGTCGGACTCCAGCAGGCGCGTCACCGCCGGGTGCGTGTCCGGGCCGGTCATCAGCCGCAGGGTGCGTACGTACTGACCCAGCACCTGGTCGGGTGAGACGCCGGACTTCACGATGGCGTCGATCATGTCCGCGACCATCGTCGCCTCGTTGCGGACCAGGCCGCCGATCAGGATGATCGCCGAGACCTTCTCGCCCTCCCGCAGGGCGGTCCCGGCCATCGCCGCCAGGCCGCGTTCCATCCAGGCGAGCTGGTTCGGGCTGACCGGCGCCCCGGTGATCGGGATGCGCACGATCCAGGAGTTCGCCATCAGGACGGCCCGCTGCGCGTACGCCCAGTCGGTCAGCAGCTCCCGCCAGCCCCGCCCCGCCCCGCCGGACGGCTCCGGCGGGGTGCCTACGCCGGCGTCGGCCATCAGGATGTACAGCTCTTCCTTCGCCGTGACGTACCGGTAGAGGGACATCGTCGAGACGCCCAGTTCCTTGGCGACCCGCCCCATGGAGACGACGCCCATCCCCTCGGTGGCGGCGAGGGCGACCGCCGCGTCCACGATCCGCTGGAGCGTGAGGGTGGGGCGGGGGCCCTTTCCGGGGCGTTCGCGCAGGCCCCAGGCCATCTCCAGGCTCGCCGGGAGCCCGGTTTCCCCATCGGGGTCCTTCGCCATCGCCGCCTCCTCCCTGATGAGTCGTTGACCCACATCCTAGTTCTGTGTATTACTTACGCAGAAGCGCGTAACCCATACGCAGAAGACAGAAGAAGGTAGAAGGGAGCGCGGTCCGCGATGACCACGAACGACGACTTCGGCATCCACGCCACCGCCCTGACCAAGTCCTACGGCGCCCGGCGCGTCCTCGACGGCATCGACCTCGCCGTCCCGCGCGGCAGCGTCCTCGCCCTCCTCGGCCCCAACGGCGCCGGGAAGACCACCACCGTCCGGATCCTCGCCACCCTCACCGAGCCCGACTCCGGCACCGCCCGCGTCGCGGGCCACGACACCGCGTCCGCGCGGGCCCTCGTACGCCGCTCCATCAGCCTCACCGGCCAGTTCGCGGCCGTCGACGACCTCCAGACCGGCGCCGAGACGCTGCGCATGATGGGCCGGCTGCGCGGACTGCGCCCGCGCGCGGCCCGGGCGCGGGCCGACGAGCTGCTGGAGCGCTTCGGGCTCGCCGAAGCCGCCGGGCGCACGGCGAAGACGTACTCCGGAGGAATGCGGCGGCGCCTCGACCTCGCCGCGAGCCTGGTCGCGCAGCCGGAGGTGATCTTCCTGGACGAGCCGACGACCGGACTCGACCCGCGCAGCCGCCAGGGCCTGTGGGACCTCGTACGGGAACTGCGCGCGGACGGCACGACGGTGCTGCTCACCACCCAGTACCTGGAGGAGGCCGACCGGCTCGCCGACCGCGTGGTCGTCCTGGCCGAGGGGCGGATCGCCGCCGAGGGCACGCCCGCCGCGCTCAAGTCGCGGGTCGCTGGCCACCGCCTCGACCTGACCCTGGCCGACCGGGCGGCCTACGACGCACTGACCCCGCGCGCGGTGCACCTCGTACCGGACGAACTCACCCTGGGCCTGCCCACCGACGGCAGCGCCGCCCACGTGCGGGCCCTGCTCGACGAACTCGACCCGGACCGCACCGACATCGCCCGCTTCGCGGTGCGCACCGCCACCCTCGACGACGTGTTCCTCGCCCTGACGGGAGCTGCCCGATGACCATGACGACCACACCGACCACGATCCCCGCGATGCCCGCCATCCCCGCGACGCCCGCGATGAAGACCTCCACCGCCGCGCTCGCGCTGGCCGGCCGCAGCCTGCGCATCAGCCGCCGCAGCCCGGACGCGCTGATCGCCGCGCTGATGCTCCCGGTCATGCTGATGCTGATCTTCGTCTACTTCTTCGGCGGCGCCATCGACACCGGGACCGCGTACGTGACGTACGTGGTCCCCGGCGCCATGCTCCTCTGCGCGGGCTTCGGCGCGGCGAGCACCGCCGTCAGCGTCGCGGACGACATGAAGAACGGGATCATCGACCGCTTCCGCTCCCTGGACATCGGCGGCATCCCGGTCCTGGCCGGGCACGTGACGGCCTCCGTCCTGCGGAACCTGCTGTCCACCACCCTGGTCCTCGCCGTCGCGCTCGCCATCGGCTTCCGCCCCGAGGCGGGGCCGCTCGCCTTCCTCGCGGCGGCCGGGCTGCTGTTCGCGTACATCACGGCGATCTCGTGGCTGGCAGCCGTGCTGGGGCTGCTCGCCAAGTCGCCGGAGGCGGCGGGCGGGTTCACCTTCCTGATGATGTTCCTGCCGTACCCGTCCAGCGCGTTCGTCCCCATCGGCACGATGCCGAGCTGGCTGCACGGCTTCGCGCAGAACCAGCCGCTGACCCCGGTGATCGAATCCCTGCGCGCACTGCTGCTCGCGCAGCCCGCGGGGAACTCCCCCTGGGTGGCCCTCGCCTGGTGCGCCGGCATCACGGCGGCGGCCGTCGCCCTGGCGGGCGTCCTCTTCCGCGGCCGGACCCGCTGACGAGCTCCTGACGGAGCCCGCCGCGGGCCTGTGCGGCCTGCCCGCTCAGCGATTGAGCGGATATGAATGACGGCCCGTGGCCTCGTCGATCTCGCTGTGGGCCTTCTGCAGCATCTGGGACGCGAGATCCATCAGAGCCCGCGCGCCGGCGATCTCTTCGCCGACCCTCAGCTGCTCCGGGTCGGAAGGGTGGCGCATGGCGTAGCCGTGCGCCCTGATCTCGGAGCCGTCCCCGAGTCTGACCAGGGCCGCCGCACTGGTGCGGTGGCCCTCCTCGGTGAATTCGAGATCCACGTGCCACCCGACGAGCGTGGTCATGGCGCATCACCTCCAGGGTTCGTTCACCCTGCCTCCAGAGTGCGCCCGCGCCGGACGCGATGCGAATCGGTGCCGGGGGGACCGCCCTACCGCTCCGCGCGCAGCCAGCCCGCGACCTCCGTCGCCCAGTACGTCAGGATCGTGTCCGCGCCAGCCCGCTTGATGCCGAGCAGGGTCTCCAGGATCGCCCGCTCGCGCTCGATCCAGCCCTTCTCCGCCGCCGCCTCGATCATCGCGAACTCGCCGCTGATCTGGTACGCCGCCACCGGGACGTCCACCGACTGCGCGACCCGGTAGAGGATGTCCAGGTAGGGCCCGGCCGGCTTGACCATCACCATGTCGGCGCCCTCCTCCAGGTCGAGGGCGAGCTCGCGCAGCGACTCCCGGGCGTTCGCCGGGTCCTGCTGGTAGGTCTTGCGGTCGCCCTGGAGCGAGGACGCGACGGCCTCGCGGAAGGGACCGTAGAAGGCGGAGGAGTACTTCGCCGTGTACGCGAGGATCGAGACGTCCTCGTGGCCCGTCTCGTCCAGCGCGTCGCGGACGACGCCGACCTGGCCGTCCATCATCCCGCTCGGGCCCACCACGTGGACGCCCGCGTCGGCCTGGACCTGCGCCATCTCGGCGTAGCGCTCCAGGGTCGCGTCGTTGTCCACGCGGCCGTGCTCGTCCAGGACCCCGCAGTGGCCGTGGTCGGTGTACTCGTCCAGACACAGGTCGGACATGATCACCAGATCGTCCCCCACCTCCGCCTTCACGTCGCGGATCGCGACCTGGAGGATCCCGTCCGGCTCCGTGCCCGCCGTGCCCCGCGCGTCCTTGTTCTCGTCGGCCGGCACGCCGAAGAGCATGATCCCCGAGACGCCCGCCTCGACCGCCTCCACGGCGGCCTTCCGCAGCGTGTCCCGGGTGTGCTGGACCACGCCCGGCATCGCCGAGATGGCGAGCGGCTCGCTGATGCCCTCCCGGACGAACGCCGGGAGGATCAGGTCCGAGGGGTGCAGCCGGTTCTCGGCGACCATCCGCCGCATCGCCGGGGTGGTGCGCAGCCGACGGGGCCGCGAGCCGGGGAAGGATCCGTACGTGCTCATCTTCTAGTCGCCTCTTCGAGCTTCGACAGCAGTCGGGACCAGCCTAGAGCCCGGCCCGCCCCGGCCCCGCCCCGTCGTCCGGATCGGCCGGACCGGCGGGGCGGTTGCGCTCCTTCCAGTCCCAGAAGGCGTTCCACCGGTGGTCGGGCGAGCGGATCGGGCCGAGCTCCTCCGCCCTCGCGTACGCCTGCGGGGTGTCCGGATGGTCCCGCAGGGCCAGCCCGTAGGCGCCGATCATCCGGGTCAGCCAGTCGTCGGCGTCCACTAGGGACAGCAACAGCTCCGTGGCATCGGCCGTCCGGTCGCCGGACTCCGCCAGGTAGTCCGCGGCCCCTTGCCGCACCGGGCTCCGCGGGTCCCGGACCAGGTCGCGGACCACGCCCCGCAGGGCGTCCACGTCCTCTTCCCCCTCCAGCAGGCGCAGGACGGCGCAGTACCGCACCTCGTCGTCGGGGTCGCCCGCCAGGAGCCGCAGGGCCTCGCCCTCCGCGGCCGGACACGGCCCGTCGGACCAGCACAGGCAGTCCACCGCCCGCAAGCGCACCCCGGGTTCCGGGTGGACGGCGTACCGCAGGCCGATGGCCCCCAGCCTCGGATGGCCCGCGTCGTACTCGGTGAGGGCCCACAGCACCACCGCGAGGACCTCGGGGTCCCCCTCCACGTCCGCCCAGGCGGCCAGGAGCTCCCGGTCCTCCTCCGCATACGGGTACGCGTCGGCCCCGAGGCCCCACTGCCGGCTCAGCAGCCAGTCGGCGGCGAAGCGGCGGTGGACGGGGGACGGGTGGTGCCGCAGAGCGGTCACCACGTCCCGGCTGCCCTCCGCGAGGCGCTTCTCCAACCGGAAGCCGGCCGTGGACCAGTCCACGTGCGAGGAGTCGGTGTGCCGGACGGCGCGGGCCACCAGTTCCTCCAGGGGGACCGGAACACCGAACACCCACTCCAGGGTGGTCAGTACGGCGCCGTGTCCCGCGCGCACCGTCCGCCCGCCGAGCCCGACCTCCTCGACCCGGCACCACTGCTCCTCCACCCACGAGGTCTGCGCCCGGCCGACCGCCCCCGTCAGCCGCCGCAGCTCCGCCTCCGCGCCCGCCCCGTACCAGCGCCGGGCCGCATCCAGCAGCCGTGCCCGCTCGGCCTCCGGCAGGCGCTCCCCCGGCTCCGGCAGGTCCCTGGACCACAGCAGCGCGCCGACCACCGCCGGGGAGCCGCTCTCGACGGCCCGCAGCAGCGGGGTCGTACCGTCCGTCAGCACCCGGTCCGGGTCCGCGCCGGCCGCCACCAGCAGCTCGGCCGTCCCGTACGCGAACGCCGCCACCGCCGCGCACAGCGGCGGCAGTCCGTCCCCGTCCGGGGCGTCCGGATCCACGCCCTCCCCCAGCAGCGTCCGTACCGCCTCGGTGTCGCCCGCCCGTACCGCTTCCCCCAGTGCCGTCATGCCCGGAACATGCCACAGGGCCCGGGTGCGCATCGCACCCGGGCCCCGTCACGTAACACCGCTAAGGCGGCCATCAGGTCGTACGGCGCCTGCGCGCCCCCGGCCGCCGCTCGCTCGGCCGGTACACGTTCTCCCCGGCCTCCTTCGCGGCCTCGCGGCGCGCGGCCCCGTACTCCGCCAGGGCCTCCGCCAGCTTGCTCACGCTCGGCTCCGGCGACAGCACGTCGACGCGGAGCCCGTGCTCCTCGGCCGTCTTGGCCGTGGCCGGGCCGATGCACGCGATGACGGTGACGTTGTGCGGCTTGCCGGCGATGCCGACCAGGTTGCGCACGGTGCTCGACGACGTGAAGAGCACGGCGTCGAAGCCGCCGCCCTTGATCGCCTCACGCGTGTCCTGCGGCGGCGGCGAGGCGCGCACGGTCCGGTAGGCGGTGACGTCGTCGACCTCCCACCCGAGCTCGATGAGCCCGGCGACCAGGGTCTCGGTGGCGATGTCGGCGCGCGGCAGGAAGACGCGGTCGATCGGGTCGAAGACCGGGTCGTACGGCGGCCAGTCCTCCAGCAGTCCGGCCGCGGACTGCTCGCCGCTGGGCACGAGGTCGGGCTTGACGCCGAACTCGACCAGCGCGGCGGCGGTCTGCTCGCCGACGGCGGCGACCTTGATGCCGGCGAAGGCACGGGCGTCGAGCCCGTACTCCTCGAACTTCTCGCGTACGGCCTTGACCGCGTTCACCGAGGTGAAGGCGATCCACTCGTAGCGGCCGGTGACGAGCCCCTTGACCGCACGCTCCATCTGCTGCGGGGTGCGCGGCGGCTCCACGGCGATGGTCGGCACCTCGTGGGGCACCGCGCCGTACGAACGGAGCTGGTCGGAGAGCGAGGCTGCCTGCTCCTTGGTCCGCGGGACGAGCACGCGCCAGCCGAACAGCGGCTTCGACTCGAACCAGGACAGTTCCTCGCGGCGCGCGACGGCGCCGTGCTCCCCGACCACGGCTATGACGGAGCGGGCACCCTCCGGCGAGGGAAGGATCTTGCCCTGCTTGAACACCTGGGCGATGGTCCCCAGGGTCGCGCTCCAGGTGCGCTGGCGCGTGGTGGTGCCGGCCACGGTCACGGTGAGCGGGGTGTCGGGCTTGCGCCCGGCGCCGATCAGATCGGCCGCCGCCGCCGAGACGGTCTCCAGCGTCGCGGAGACCACGAGGATGCCGTCGCTGGCGCCCACCTCGCTCCAGCAGCGCGGGGAGGCGGTCCGCGCGTTCACGAACCTCACGTCCGCACCCTGCGTGCCGGTCAGCGGAACACCGGCGTACGCGGGAACGCCGACGGCGGTCGCGACTCCGGGGACGACCTCGAAGGGGATGCCTCCGGTGGCGCAGGCGAGCATCTCCTCGGCCGCGTTCCCGTCGAGTCCGGGGTCGCCGGTGACGGCACGGACGACCCGCCTGCCGGAGCGCGCGGCCTCCATGACAAGATTGGCGGCATCTCGGATGACCGGGACCCCGGCGGCTGCTGACTTCTCGTCAGCAATCGTCAGCTGCGGCGTGTCCACCCCCGCGCGCGCATGCGTACGTACGACCTCGAGCACCTCGGGCTCCGCGATCAGTACGTCCGCGGCGGCCAGGGCCTCCACGGCGCGGAGCGTCAGCAGTCCCGGGTCGCCCGGGCCGGCACCGAGGAAGGTGACGTGCCCCTGGACGGCGACGGCCGGACATGCGGAGGTGGTTGGGCTTGAGGGGTTCAAAGCGACCGCTCCCCCATCAGACCGGCCGCGCCCTTGGCCAGCATCTCGTCCGCGAGTTCGCGGCCGAGCGCCATGGCCTCGTCGTACGACTGGGGCACGGGACCGGTGGTGGACAGCTGCACCAGCGTGGAACCGTCGAGGGTTCCCACGACTCCACGCAGGCGCATCTCATTGACAATCTGCCCGTCGGCCAACAGGTCGGCGAGCGCGCCCACGGGGGCGCTGCAGCCGGCCTCCAGGGCGCCGAGCAGGGCGCGTTCGGCGGTCACGGCGGCCCGGGTGTACGGGTCGTCGAGCTCGGCGAGCGCGGAGATCAGGTCCGTTTCGGACGCCAGACACTCCACGGCCAGGGCACCCTGGCCGGGTGCGGGCAGCATGTTGTCCACGGAGATCAGGTCGGTGGCCTCGTCGCCGCGGCCGATCCGGTTGAGCCCGGCGGCCGCGAGCACGACGGCGTCGAGCTCACCGTTCCTCACGAAGCCGATCCGGGTGTCGACGTTGCCGCGGATGGCGACGGTCTCGATGACCTTGCCCAGCGACTTGGCGTAGGCGTGCAGCTGCGACCTGCGCCGCGGCGAGCCCGTGCCGATGCGCGCACCGTCGGGCAGCTGCTCGAAGGTCAGGCCGTCGCGGGCGACGAGCGCGTCGCGCGGGTCCTCGCGCCGCGGCATGGCCGCGATGACGAGTTCGGCGGGCTGCGTGGTGGGCAGGTCCTTCAGAGAGTGCACGGCGAAGTCGACTTCGCCGCGTACCAGGGCCTCGCGCAGGGCGGTGACGAAGACGCCGGTGCCGCCGATCTGCGAAAGGCTCTCGCGGGACACGTCACCGTAGGTCGTGATCTCCACGAGCTCGACGGGCCGGCCGGTGATCGCCCGTACCGCCTCGGCGACATGCCCGGACTGGGACATGGCCAGCTTGCTGCGCCGCGTGCCGAGCCTCAGCGGCTGGTCGAGACGTGGATTCATGATGCCCGTCCTGAGTCGTGGTTCTTGTCAGCCTCGTCGGCCCGGCTGACGGAGGCCACCGTCTGCGGGTCGAGATCGAAGAGTTCGCGCAGCGCCTCGGCGTACCCGGCGCCGCCGGGCTCGCTCGCGAGCTGCTTGACGCGCACGGTGGGCGCGTGGAGGAGTTTGTCTACGACGCGGCGCACGGTCTGAGTGACCTCGGCCCGCTGCCGGTCGTCGAGATCGGGCACCCGCCCGTCGAGCCGTGCCACTTCCATGGCGACGACCTCGGCGGCCATGGCGCGCAGGGCGACCACGGTGGGCGTGATGTGCGCGGCCCGCTGAGCGGCCCCGAAGGCGGCCACCTCCGCGGCCACTATCCCGCGCACGGCGTCGACGTCGGCGGCCATGGGCGCATCGGCGCTCGCCTCGGCGAGCGACTCGATGTCGACCAAGCGCACCCCGGGGATCCGGTGCACGGCGGCGTCGATGTCGCGCGGCATGGCCAGGTCGAGCAGCGCGAGCCGTACGGGCGCGTCGTCCTGGCTCCGTACGGTCCTGCGCGGCTGCCGCTGCGCGGCGGCCTCGCCCTGGTCGGCCCAGGTCCCGTGCAGCTCCAGCGACCCGGCGTCCACCCCGGCCAGCGCGGCCCGCCCGTCGGCGGTCCGCCCCGGGTCGGAAGCCGGCGCCTCGAGTCCCACAGGACACCCGTCCCGCTCCTCGACGGCGACCTTGCTGCGCACGGCCCCGGCATCGGCGATCCGCCGCCCCCCGGCCGCCAGCACGGCAAGCCGCGCGACGAGCTCGGCGTCGACGGAATCCAGGCGGACGGGCTCAGCGGCGTCCGGCCCGGCCGGCGTTTGGGGCGCGGAGGTCCGGGGGCCGGCCCCCGGCAACGGCGCCGCACCCGCATCGGGTCCGAAGGAGGGGACGGCCCCCGCAGGGCGCTCCTCCATGGCCGCGGCCACGTCGTCCCCGGTCAGCACGAGCCCGGTCGCCCCCGTGCAGGACACGACGACGTCGACCCGAGTCAGCTCACCCGCGACCGCGGACATCGGCACGGCGCAAGCCGTGACCCCGGTGCCCGAGGCAACCAGAATCTCGGCCAACCGCTCCGCCCGATCGGCGGTCCGGTTCGCCACCACGACCTCGGCGACACCCACCCGCGCCAGCGTCGCCGCCGCCAGCGACGACATCGACCCGGCCCCGATGACGAGCGCCCGCTTTCCCGCGGCCCACTCCTCCACCGGCACCCGTACGGCGAGCTGCTCCAGCCCGAAGGTCACCAGCGACTGCCCCGCCCGGTCGATCCCGGTCTCGGAGTGCGCCCGCTTGCCGACCCGCAGCGCCTGCTGGAAAAGATCGTTGATCAGACGCCCTGCCGTGTGGAGCTCCTGCCCCAGCGCCAGCGCGTCCTTGATCTGCCCGAGGATCTGCCCCTCGCCGACCACCATCGAGTCCAGCCCGCACGCCACCGAGAAGAGGTGGTGGACGGCCCGGTCCTCGTAGTGCACGTACAGATAAGGGGTGAGTTCCTCCAGCGCGACACCACTGTGCTGCGCCAGCAGCGTCGACAGCTCGGCGACACCCGCGTGGAACTTGTCCACGTCGGCGTACAGCTCGATCCGGTTGCAGGTGGCGAGCACCGCCGCCTCGGCCGCCGGCTCCGCGGCCAGCGTGTCGTGCAGCAGTTTGACCTTGGCATCGGCGGCCAGCGAAGCGCGCTCCAGCACGCTCACGGGCGCACTGCGGTGGCTCAGCCCTACGACGAGCAGACTCATGCCGGCATCACCGCCGGGACGTCCCCGTCGGGTCCGCCCTTGCGTGCGACGGCGGCGGCCCGGCCGGCGGGCGGCACGACGGCGGCGGCCGGAGCCGCCCCGGTGCCGGTGCCCGCGGGGGAGACCCCGGCGGCAGCGGCGGCGGCTTCCTCGCCGGCCTTGCGCTGCTCGTGGAAGGCCAGGATCTGGAGCTCGATCGACAGGTCGACCTTGCGCACGTCGACGCCCTCGGGCACGGACAGCACGGTCGGCGCGAAGTTCAGGATGGACGTGACGCCGGCGGCGATGAGCCGCTCGCTGACCTGCTGGGCGGCCCCCGCCGGGGTCGCGATGACCCCGATCGAGACACCGTTCTCCTCGATGATCTTCTCCAGGTCATCGGTGTGCTGCACGGGCATGCCGGCGACGGGCTTGCCGGCCATGGCCGGGTCGGCGTCGATGAGCGCCGCCACGCGGAACCCGCGCGAGGCGAAACCGCCGTAGTTGGCCAGAGCGGCGCCGAGGTTACCGATGCCGACGATGACGACGGGCCAGTCCTGGGTCAGCCCGAGCTCGCGGGAGATCTGGTAGACGAGGTACTCCACGTCGTACCCGACCCCGCGGGTCCCGTAGGAGCCGAGGTAGGAGAAGTCTTTGCGGAGCTTCGCGGAGTTGACTCCGGCGGCCGCGGCCAGCTCCTCGGAGGACACCGTGGGCACCGATCGCTCGGAGAGCGCGGTGAGGGCGCGCAAGTACAGCGGAAGCCGGGCGACAGTGGCCTCGGGAATACCTCGGCTGCGGGTCGCCGGTCGGTGAGTTCGGCCAGTTGCCACGATGCTCCTGCGGGATGAGCGGGGCTGCAGGTGGCCACTTGTCCCAGGACCACCCCGTCGAATGCAGGCTATGTCTTTGTGAACGCGTGCACAAAGATTGTGTCCGCTTTGTCCGAGCAAAGTGACCGGGGTCACGCGCCTTGGGCGTATGGACCGGGAACCGACGACACGCCGAACCCGTTCAATTCCCGAAGGGGGCAAAACGGTACACACTCCTCACCAATACGCCCCCGAGACCCCATAAATCGCCCATGATGGTAACCGCCCGACGGCTCAAGCCTGCAATGCCCGTCGGAGCCGGTCAGGGTTCACCCTCCAGAAGGTGTGCTGCTCTCCGTCCACCAGCACGACCGGAATCTGCTCCCAGTGCAGGCGGTACAACTCCTCGTCCTGTGAAATGTCCTTCTTCTCCCACTGTGCGCCCGTCTCGGCGCAGACCTTCTCGACCACTTCCTGGGCGTCATCACAGAGATGACACCCCGGCTTCCCGATGAGCGTGACCACCCGCTCCTGCGGACGCTTCTTCTCGGCACGGCGCAGCAAAGGACTCATGCACCCATTCTCCCGCGCCCGCACGCCGACCGGCCCCCGCCCGGCGCACCGAAGAGTTCACATCCCCGATTCCCATCGGTTCGGGAACTCCCGAACACAGTGGCTATGCTCGCGTCATGGCCGCTCTGGGATGGCTCACCCCCCGTAGGCGCTCCGCCACCGCGCGGAGCGTGCTGGCAGGCGAGGCCTCGGCCGAGGCCGCCCGCAAGACCGCGCTGGCCGACGAACCACTCGCCGGACCGGAATTCCCCGGAACCGCGGAAGCGGAACGCGCGGCGGAGGCGGAGGCGAAGGCCCCGCAGGAGCCGCCCGCGGCTGCTGAGCCCGAGTTCCCCGTCGCCGGCGACGACCTGGCCGCCGCCTTCTTCGACCTCGACAACACCGTCATGCAGGGCGCCGCGATCTTCCACTTCGGCCGCGGCCTCTACAAGCGTGAGTTCTTCCGCCGCCGCGAGCTCGCCCGCTTCGCCTGGCAGCAGGCCTGGTTCCGGCTCGCCGGGGTCGAGGACCCCGAGCACATGCAGGACGCCCGCGACAGCGCGCTGTCCATCGTCAAGGGACACAAGGTCTCCGAACTGATGTCCATCGGCGAGGAGATCTACGACGAGTACATGGCGGTGCGGATCTGGCCGGGCACCCGCGCCCTGGCCCAGGCCCACCTCGACGCCGGACAGAAGGTCTGGCTCGTCACGGCCGCCCCCGTCGAAACGGCCACGATCATCGCCCGCCGGCTCGGCCTGACCGGAGCCCTCGGCACCGTCGCCGAGTCCGTGGACGGCGTCTACACCGGCCGACTGGTCGGCGAGCCGCTCCACGGCCCCGCCAAGGCGGAGGCGGTCCGCGCCCTGGCCTCCGCCGAGGGACTGGACCTCGCGCGCTGCGCGGCGTACAGCGATTCGCACAACGACATTCCGATGCTGTCGCTGGTCGGACATCCGTACGCGATCAATCCCGACACAAAACTGCGCAAGCATGCCCGCACCAACGACTGGCGCCTGCGCGACTATCGGACCGGCCGCAAGGCCGTGAAGATCGGCGTCCCGGCCGCCGCCGGCGTCGGTGCGATCGCGGGCGGCACGGCCGCCGCGATCGCCCTGCACCGCCGCCGCAAGTAGCAGCTACGGGGCCCTGACCGGCCCCCCGCCCCACCACGCCCCGCGCCCTCCCCTGCCCGGGACATTCGCTCACCTCTACCCGCACCCCCGGCGCGGCACTCCGCCCTGCCCTACTCGGTCGCGAGCCACCGTGGAAGCAGGCATTCCGCGCTCCCAAGTGATCAAGAATCGATCACCATCTGTGCCTGAATATGCCCTCGACACGCAACAGAAGTGTCGTAATCGGTGATTTGAGCAACTGGGTGTAGCGCTGCCTGTACGAAGCGTTATTCTCCTCAAACGCATGCCACCGCCATCTGTCGCTACGACGGGTGAACGGTCCCGCACTGCACGTGATGGAAGCTCTGCCTCTGGGAGTCCCGTGTACCCACCTGTCGGGGTTGACGCCTCGGGCCTGGCTACGCTGCGCGCAACGGTCCTCGACCAGCTGCGCGGCTTCGTCCCCACCGCGTACACCGTCCCCGCATTCGCCACCGCGGTCCCCGCCGGACTCGGCCCGGCCGGTCCTTGCTATGCCCTGACCGACGGCGGAGCGACGGTGGGCAGACGTGGTCGCGCCGGGGGCGCAGCCGCCGGGACCACCGCGCCCGCCGCCCGCCGCCCCACCGCGGACAGCGACCAGGCCCGCATGATGGACCTGGTCGAACGCGCCCAGGCCGGCGAAGCCGATGCCTTCGGTCGCCTGTACGACCAGTACAGCGACACCGTCTACCGCTACATCTACTACCGCGTCGGCGGCAAAGCGACCGCGGAGGATCTCACCAGCGAGACCTTCCTGCGTGCGCTGCGCCGCATCTCCACCTTCACCTGGCAGGGCCGCGACTTCGGTGCCTGGCTCGTGACGATCGCCCGCAACCTGGTCGCCGACCACTTCAAGTCGAGCCGCTTCCGCCTGGAAGTCACCACCGGCGAAATGCTCGACGCCAACGAGGTGGAAAGGTCCCCCGAGGACTCCGTCCTGGAGTCCCTCTCCAACGCGGCTCTGCTGGAAGCCGTACGGAAACTCAATCCGCAGCAGCAGGAGTGCGTGACCCTGCGCTTCCTGCAGGGCCTCTCGGTCGCCGAGACGGCCAGGGTGATGGGAAAGAACGAGGGTGCCATCAAGACCCTCCAGTACCGGGCGGTCCGCACCCTGGCCCGCCTGCTCCCCGACGACGCCCGCTGACGCCGCCCTCCTCTCACATTTCGGTACACCTCCCTGATGACCTTGATGACACCGACGCCCCCGACGACAGGGACGACACCGTCGAATCCGACGACGCTGTGGTCCGATCATCCTTCGTCCGTAACCCAAGTGCCGCGCCGCTCGTTGTGGGGAATGCAGGCTCCCTGTGGACAAGCCCTGACCGAAGCCGCTCACTCGAAAGAGTGGATGTGCTCAAGGAAGGCAACCTTCCGGACACCTTGGGGAGTCGATCGTCATGACGAGAGGAGGTGCCGCCAGTGATCGCGAACGTGACTCCGCACCGGCGGGCGAACGCCTTCGCCCAGGCCCTGGAGGAGCGGACCCCGTCCGACCTTTCGGAACCGGACCCGGCGGCCGAGCAGTCCGAGGCACCTGCCGAACCTGCCGACCACGACCGGTTGTTGGCCCTGGCGAACGTGCTCGGCGAAAGAATGCCGCGCCCGGTGCTGGACCCCGAGGTCAAAGTGGTGCAACGAGCCCAGCTCATTGCCGCCATGGAAGCCAAGGTGATGGAAGAGAGGGCCGGAGGCGGCGTGGCCGCCGACCCTCAGGTGCCCGAACAGCGGACCGGCCGCGGCGCCCACCGGGCGACCTCGCTCCGGAAATTGCGGCCCCGCTCCCGCTGGTCCAAGGGCATCGCGGCAGGCGGTCTCACCGTAGGTGTGGCCGCGGGGGCCTTCAGCGGAGTGGCCGCTGCCAGCACGGACGCCCTGCCGGGTGACCACCTGTACCCCGTGAAGCGGGGCATGGAGGACATCAGGCTCGGGATGGCCGACGACGATTCGGACCGGGGCGAGCTCTATCTCGACCAGGCCTCGAACCGCCTGTCGGAAGCCCGCCGGCTCATGGAGCGCGGCCGTCTCGGCGCACTCGACCACGAGTCCCTCGGCGCGATCCGCCGAGCCCTCGCGGGGATGAAGCACGATGCCTCGGAGGGCCACCGGCTGCTCCAGGCCGCCTACGAACGGGACGGCTCGCTCGGCCCGATCCAGGCGCTGTCCTCGTTCTCCCGCTCGCACCGGGACGCGTGGGCCAAGCTCCGGGGCAATCTCCCGGCGCAGCTCACGGACGTGGGCGGTGAGGTGGAGTCGGTCTTCCAGGCCATAGACCAAGACGTGGCGCCGCTCCAGGGTCTGCTCCCGAAGCCTCCGGAACAGACCCGCGGCTCCGGCCCCTCCACGAAGCCGAGCGCCCCGGCGGGCAAGCAGCAGGCGACGCCCCCTCAGGGCACCCCGTCCGCGGCCCCCGCACCGTCAGCCTCGGGTTCCCCGAAGGCCCCGCCCCCGGGCGGCGGCGGTCTCCTGGGCGGCACGGGCAACCTCCTGAACCCGCCCACGGGCGAGTCCACCCCGTCCGAGTCCGCACCCGCCCCGACCCCCGCCCACCCGGACATCACCCTCCCGCCCCTCCTCCCCGGCCTCCTTCCAGGCCTGGGCATCAAGGCGGAGGACGCCGACTAGCGAAAACGCCTGCGGGGCTGGATGCAATCCAGCCCCGCAGGCGTTTTCGGGCGCGGGCCCGGGGCGGAGCCCCGGCAACGGCGCGTCGGAAGGCTGTGTGCTCGCCAGAAGGCCGTGCTGGCCAGAAGGCCGTGCTCGTCAGAAGGCCGTGCTCGTCAGAAGAACACGGACCTCCGCTGCACCAGCAGCTTGTACAGCGTGTGCTGGATCTGCTCCCGCACCTGATCCGTCAGGTTGAACATCAGCATCGGATCCTCGGCAGCCTCGGCCGCATAGCCGTCGGTCGAGATCGGCTCCCCGAACTGGATCGTCCACTTCGTCGGCAGCGGCACCGCACCCAACGGACCCAGCAGCGGAAACGTCGGCGTGATCGGGAAGTACGGAATCCCCAGCAGCCGTGCCAGCGTCTTCGAGTTGCCGATCATGGGGTAGATCTCCTCCGCCCCCACGATCGAGCACGGCACGATCGGCGTCCCCGCCCGCAGCGCGGTCGACACGAACCCGCCCCGCCCGAACCGCTGGAGCTTGTACCGGTCTCCGAACGGCTTCCCTATCCCCTTGAAGCCCTCGGGCATCACGCCCACCAGCTCCCCGGCCTCCAGGAGCCGCTGCGCGTCCTCCGCGCACGCCAGCGTGTGCCCGGCCTTCCGTGCGAGCTCGTTCACCACGGGCAGCATGAACACCAGGTCCGCGGCCAGCAGCCGCAGGTGCCGCTGCGCCGGGTGCTGGTCGTGCACGGCGACCTGGAGCATCAAACCGTCCAGCGGCAACGTCCCGGAGTGGTTCGCCACGATCAGCGCACCGCCCTCCTTCGGGATGTTCTCGATGCCCTTGACCTCGACCCGGAAGTACTTGTCGTACAGCGGCCGCAGCAGGGACATCAGGACCTGGTCCGTCAGCTCCTTGTCGTAGCCGAAGGCGTCGACCTCGTACTCCCCGGTGATCCGGCGCCGCAGGAACGCCAGCCCGCCGGCGATCCGCCGGTCCCAGCCGTCCCCCGCCGCCACCGGATCCGGTACGGCCTCCACGACCGGCTCCGCCGTGACGGGCGTGACCGGTGCCTCCGGCGCCACCCGTACCCGCCGGGCGGGCGAGGACCGCCGTCGCGGCCGGTCCTCGTCGAACGGAATGACCTTGGCGTCCGCCACTATCGCTTCGCTCCCTCGGCCACTGCGCCCGCGGCCCCATCGATGTCCATGCCCATGTCCACGTCCAGCAACCCGGCCACCCGGTCCACGGCCCGTCCCACCCGCTCCGGCGGCAGCAGCCCGCTGCCCCGGCTCCGCGTGAAGTCGGCGAAGGTCTCGGCGGTCGTATACATCGGCTCGAATCCCAGGACCTCGCGCATCTGCGTGGTCTCCACGACCCGCCCGTGCGTGAGGAGCCTTATCTGCTCGGGCGAGAACTCCGTCGCCCCGACCGCCCGCAGCGCCGCGCCGACCCAGGTCACCGCGGGCAGCAGCAGCGGCACCGTCGGACGTCCCAGCCGCCGGGCGCACTGCGACAGCAGCAGCACCCCGTCGCCGGCGATGTTGAAGGTCCCGCTGAGCCCGCCGGGCCCGCTGGTCTGCGAAGCCAGCCGCAGCACGTCCAGGACGTCGTCCTCGTGCACGAACTGCAACCGCGGGTCATAGCCCAGCACGGTCGGGATCAACGGCATCGAGAAGTACTCGGCGAGCGCCGAGTCGGCGAAGGGCCCCAGGATGTTCGCGAACCGCAGCACGCACACCGCGACGTCGGGCCGCCTGCGCGCGAAGCCCCGTACGTACCCCTCGACCTCGACGGCGTCCTTGGCGAAGCCGGCGGCGGGCAGCGACTTGGGCTGCGTGGTCTCGGTGAAGACGGCCGGATCCCGCGAGGTGCCCCCGTACACACTGGTACTGGACTTCACCACGAGCCGCCGTACCGTCGGGGACTTCTGGCAGGCTCCCAGGAGCTGCATCGTCCCGATGACGTTGGTTTCCTTGACGGTGCTGTACGAGCCGGAGCCCGCGCCCGTCGCCGCTCCCCCGGTGACCGCGAGATGGACCACCGTGTCGACGGCGTTCTCGGCCAGCACCCGGGCGATGGCCGACTGTCTGATGTCCGCACGGACGAACTCTGCCGAGCCGAGCCTGTGCGGCGGGGTCACCGCGTCGACCGCGATCACCCGCTCGACCTCCGGGTCCCGCTGGATCCGCCGCACGAAGCGGCCCCCCAGCTGCCGGGCAGCCCCGGTGACCAGCACGACCTTCCCCACGAGCTCAGCGCCTCCCTAGATCGGAACAACCGTCTCCGGCTGCACCGCAGCCCCCCCACCAGAATGGTGGAGGGGCTGCGGAGAACACGTACAGCTACCGTTTACTTCTTGTTACGGCGCTGGACGCGGGTGCGCTTGAGCAGCTTGCGGTGCTTCTTCTTAGCCATCCGCTTGCGCCGCTTCTTGATAACAGAGCCCACGACTACCCTCGCTCACTTCTCTTCATTCGGTGCGGGGCGTCGGGGCCCACACGACCTACGTCGGCCTAGCCTACCCGCCCGAGCTCTGAGCTTGTAATCCGAGTGCCCCCGAAGGGTAACGCCGGGCTCCCGACCCATGCCCTCAGGCCGATTCCACCCCCACAAAGGACTCGCGAAGGTACTCGTGAACCGCGTTTTCGGGGACCCGGAAGGACCGGCCCACCCGGATTGCGGGCAGATGTCCGTTGTGCACCAAGCGGTACACGGTCATCTTCGACACTCGCATCACCGAGGCGACCTCCGCCACGGTCAGGAACTGAACCTCACTGAGAGGCCTCTCGCCAGCAGCCATGACACACCTTGACCTTCCGCGCATGACGGGCACCGGCTTCCCCTCCGGTTACGCCCCGTCGTCGCACGCTCACTCCCCAGAGTAGGGGCGTGTGATACGAGTGGGGAAGAGGAGCTACGGCCACTCATGCGGACCCGACAGACTCGCCCGATTGAGTACATAGCGAGTGAGGGGTCGGTAGTAGTCCGCGCGCACCGCGTCATCAAGCGGAACCGCCACCGACACCTGCCCCTCTGCTTCCCCCACGAACAGCGCGGGATCATCGGTATCGGCCAGCCCTATCGCCTCCACACCGAGCTGACCTGCACCGCAGACCCACCCGTGGTCCCCCACCACCAGCTCCGGCAACGGCCCGCCGGCCTCCGCAAGCGCCCCGAGCGCTATCCGAACCGGCAGGGGTGAATGGGAGTGCGCGCCGGTGTCACTCCCGTCCGGCCGCACGCCGTCTTCCCGCACCAGTGCGACCCCTCGTACGTAATCGATGCGGTGCGTGCGTACGCCGAACCGGGTCTGCACGTCCACGGGCGCCCCCCGCGCCGGAGTGAGGACATCACATCCCGCCGCCGACAGCGCCCCCGCCAACGTGGCGTAGAACCCCAGGAGCCGGTGCGGGTGACCGGTCCCGAACAACACCGGGGCCCGCGCCACCGCCACCGCCCGCAGCTTCCCCGCGAAGGCCTCCAGGGCCGCGAGCGTCAGCTCGGGATCGATCACGTCCGGCCCGCTGACGTGCGCGGGATCCGCCGAGACTCCGCACTTCTGCGCCATCAGCCGCAGCAGCTCACCCTCGCCCCACCCCCACGCGGGATCCAGCCCCAGCAGCACCCGCGGATCCCGCGCCGCGAACAGCCGGTAGCTGCGCAGGCTTTCCTCCCGGGAGGTCGCGACGGGCCCGGCCAGGCGGGCGGCCAGCAGATGCGCACGCAACGCGCCGGTACTCAACACCCTCCCGATGCTCCCGCACCGGACCTGACCCCTCACCAGTTCCGGCCATTCCCCCACCCGTTGGCCCAACCGATCCAGCCTCACCGGCGTGTGGGGCGCGGGTCCGGGCGGAGCCCGGGGAAGGGTGGAAGGGCGGGTAGGGGGCAGCCCCGCAGGGCCCACACCCGCTTCCGGCCACCCCTAGGCCAGCAACCCCCGCAGGGGGAACACCGCCCGCCGGGTGGCGAGCACGGCCTGGTCGATCCGATCGGCAGGGTCGTAACCACCCTCCCACCCCCGCCACCCCGGCACCCGCCCGTCCGTCATCCGCCCAGGCGCCAACTCCCGCGTCCGCGCATACACCGCATCCCGCCAGGACCCCGGCACAGCCGTCTCAGGATCGATCGGCCGATGCCCGGCAATGGCCACCAGGTGCGTCCAGGACCGCGGCACGACGTCCACGACGGCGTACCCGCCCCCACCCAGCGCCAGCCACCGCCCGCCACCCTCCCCACAGGAGTGCGCCAGCTCGTGACACGCCTCCTGCACGGCCCGCTGCGCGTCCAACGACACCGCCAGATGCGCCAAGGGGTCCTCGAAGTGGGTGTCCGCACCGTGCTGCGTCACCAGCACCTGGGGCCTGAACTCCTCCAGCAGCTCCGGCACCACCGCGTGGAAGGCCCGCAGCCACCCCTCGTCCCCGGTCCCCGCGGGCAGCGCGATGTTCACCGCCGATCCCTCCGCCGCCGGCCCGCCCGTCTCCTCGGGCCAGCCCGTCTGCGGGAACAGCGTCCGCGGATGCTCGTGCATCGAAATCGTCAGCACCCGCGGGTCGTCCCAGAACGCCGCCTGGACCCCGTCCCCGTGGTGCACGTCCACATCCACGTAGGCGACCCGCTCGGCCCCGAGCTCCAGCAGCCGCGCGATCGCCAGCGCCGCGTCGTTGTACACGCAGAATCCGGCCGCACCGCCCGGCATCGCGTGGTGCAGCCCGCCGGCGAAGTTCACGGCGTGCTCGGCCTCCCCGCGCCAGATCGCCTCGGCCGCCGCCACGGACTGCCCGGCGATCAGCGCGGACGCCTCGTGCATCCCGTGGAACGCCGGATCGTCCGCCGTCCCCAGCCCGTACGAGCCGTCGGCGACCCCGGGGTCGGCGGACACCTCGCGCACCGCCGCCACGTACTCCTCGCGGTGCACCAGCCGCAGCGTCGACTCCCCGGCCGGCCGGCCCGCCCGTACCTCCAGCTCCCGGTCGAGCCCGAAGGCCCGTACCAGGCCCATGGTCAGCTCCAGGCGCACCGGATCCATCGGATGGCCCGGCCCGAAGTCATACTTCGTTACCGCCTCGTCCCACATCAACAGCCCGGTCACCGGTTCGCCGCTCATGCCGGACACCGTATCGGGCGGGCTCAGAACCGAACGAGCGGGCATGGAAAAGAGTGACGAGGACCAGCACCATCGGCACGAGCATCGCCCCCCGATAGCTCCAGGCGTCGCCGATCCCGCCCACGAGCGGCGCCCCGATGAGGAATCCGACGTAGTTGAAGATGTTCAGCCGCGCGATGGCGGTGTCGGAGGCTCCCGGGAACAGCCGGCCCGCCGCGGCGAAGGTCTGCGGCACGATCACGCACAGCCCGAACCCCAGCAGGGTGAAGCCGAGCATCCCCACCCACGCCCCGGGCGCCACCGCGACCACGGCGAACCCGGCGGCCGATACGACCGTCCCGATCCGTACGACGGCCACGGCCCCGAAGCGCCGCACCCCGAGGTCTCCCACGGCCCGCCCGAGCAAGGTGGTCACCATGTAGACGTTGTAGGGGACGGTGGCGAGCTGCTCGGAGCTGCCGAGCACGTCCTGGAGGTACTTGGCGCTCCAGTTCGACACCGTCGAGTCCCCGATGTACGCACATGCCATCACCAGGCACAGCGGCAGCAGCAGCTTGAACCCGCCCGGCCCGAGACCCTTGGCCTCGGCCCCGCCGGCCTTGCCGTCCTGGTCGACGTAGAACCGGCTGGCGGCGAACGCGAGCGGCAGCAGGACCACCACGGCGGGCAGATAGGAACTGAACAGGGACAGGTGCCAGTGCGCCCCCGCCCACGCGGCCGAGGCGCCCAGGATCCCGCCGAGGCTGTACGAGGCGTGGAACCCGAGCATGATGCTGCGCCCGTACGCGCCCTGCAGACTCACCCCGAGCATGTTCATGGAGGCGTCGAGCGCCCCCACGAACAGCCCGAACGCCCCGAGGGCCAGTGCCACGTGCCACATCTCGCTGCCTGCGCCGACCCCGAGCAGTGCGAGCAACACGAGCGGCTGCGCCCACCGCAGTACGGTGCTGGGTGCGACCCGCTTCACCAGGTGCTCGGTGACCACGCTGGACACACCGGCGAGGATCGGCACGGCGGCCAGGAAGACGGGCAGCAGTGCGTCGGATATCCCGTACCGGTCCTGAATGGCGGGGATCCGCGTCACGAGGAGCGCGAAGGCCACGCCCTGCACGAAGAAACTGAATCCCAACGCCCCGCGCCCGCGGCGCAGCCGCACGTCTGCCGTCATGGCGGCTCAGCGTAGGCGCCGGTCCTACCGGTGGGTAGAGCGATCACATATCGATTGGGTCAGTGCGAGAACCCGCCGCCGTAGCCGCTGTAGCCGGAGCCGGCACCCTCCGCCAGCCCCAGCAACCCGGCCAGTTGGTTCATGTCGCCGAAGTATCCGGTGGCGCCGGGCAGCCGGTCTGCGGGCACCATCGCGGTGTACGCGAGCACGTCCATCCCCGCGGCGAGCGCGGCCTGGACACCCAGCGGGCTGTCCTCGACGACCACGCACCGGCCGGGTGCCACACCCATCTGGTCCGCGGCGTGCAGGAACAGATCGGGGGCGGGCTTGCCCTGCCCCACGTCCTCCGAGCTGAAGATCCACTCCTCCTCGAACCATTCGTCGAGCCCGGCCGCCCGGTGCCCGACCCGGATCCGCTCGTGGCTCCCGGAGGACGCGAGACAGTACGCGGTCCCGCTCTCGACCAGAGCCGCCAGTACCCCCTCGACCCCGGGCACGGGCTTGAGCTCCCGCTCGAAGGCCGCGAAGGTCCGGGAGTGCAGCGTGGTGTCGAAGTCGGCCGGCAGGTCCCGCCCGGTCCGTTCCCGCACGAGGTCGTGGACCCGGTGGACCGCGGCCCCCATGTAGTCGCGGAGCGACTCCTCGTACGAGGTCGAGTGCCCCAGCTCGGTCAGGTACCCGGCGAGGATGCTGTTGGCGAGCGGCTCACTGTCCACCAGCACGCCGTCGTTGTCGAAGATGACGAGGTCGTAGCCCATGCGACAACCCTACGAGCCGTCAGGGCCAATCCATCCGGACCCCATGCCGGGCATCCGCAGGACATCCAAAGATCCTGCCCCGCTCCCCCTTCGCCCACAACGGTGACGCACACCCGCCACCGCCCGCCCACCGCCCACCGGCCGCCGCCCCGCCACAAAAACCAAAAAGCCCTGCAAACGCAGAAAAGCCCCGCACCGAACCCGTAAGGGCTGGTGCGGGGCTTTCCCACAATGATTGTTCGGCGGCGTCCTACTCTCCCACAGGGTCCCCCCTGCAGTACCATCGGCGCTGAAAGGCTTAGCTTCCGGGTTCGGAATGTAAACCGGGCGTTTCCCTAACGCTATGACCACCGAAACACTATGAAGTTAACCAACCGGATATGACACAGTTCGTTACTTCAGAACTAACACAGTGGACGCGAGCAACTGAGGACAAGCCCTCGGCCTATTAGTACCAGTCAGCTCCACCCGTTACCGGGCTTCCACATCTG